>NQJG01000246.1 GCA_002256465.1 Methylococcaceae bacterium NSP1-1
GACCAAAACTTAGCGCGCCAATCAGTAGTCCGGGCACAATCTTGTCACAAACACCCAAGTACAATGCTCCGTCAAACATGTTGTGGCTCATGCCAATAGCAGTGGCCATGGCAATCAAATCACGGCTAAACAACCCTAGCTCCATGCCAGGCTGACCTTGGGTAATACCATCGCACATAGCTGGTACGCCGCCGGCAACCTGAGCGACACCACCCGCTTCTCTGATTGCGGCCTTGATTAAATCAGGAGCATCCTTGTAAGGCTGGTGGGCAGACAACATGTCATTATATGAAGTAATAATAGCAATATCGGCCTTTTGATCGCCAGTCAAATCGGCTTTCTCGGCAGCGCTGCAAGCTGCAAAACCATGTGCCAAATTGCCACAACCCATTCCCGAGCGAACAGGGCCTTTTTTAGCGACACCGTCAATATATTTGAGATAAGCCGAGCGGGTTGGATGACTGCGCTCAATGATTTCTTGAGTCACTTTTTCAATTACGGGATGCATGTTTATTCCTTATATATTCGATATTTATTCGATTAATCAATGAGTATTGCAGAGCCGCAATATTTTACGTCTCTACACCCAACCTACAACTTTATTCTTCCCAGGCTCGGCCATCCCGGGCAATCAAAGCAACCGAAGCGACAGGCCCCCAAGTTCCGGCAGAGTAGGGTTTAGGTGCATCTTTATAATGATGCCAGGCATTTTGTATGGAATCAATCCACGTCCAGGCCTGTTCAATTTCTTCGCGACTAAGAAACAATGTCGGGTTGCCGCGCATGGCTTCCAGTACCAATTTTTCATACCCGCCGAAAATCCGGCTCTTTTTAAAGGCATCAGAAAAACTTAAATCCAGCTTGGTTTTTTTCAATTTTATTTGTTCATCAATGCCGGGTATTTTATTAAGCATCTCGATTTCCACACCTTCATTCGGTTGCAGATGAATAATTAATTTATTGGGCGGCAGTTCACGGAAACTGTCTTTAAAAATATTATGTGGCAGTTGTTTAAAATAAACTACAATTTCAGTGCGTTTGCCAGTTAAACGTTTACCGGTGCGCAGGTAAAACGGTACACCTGCCCAACGCCAGTTATCTATATCAACGCGTAAGGCGACAAAACTTTCTGTAGTACTTTCAGTATTCGCCCCGTCTTCTTCCAGGTAGCCTGGTACGGCATCACCTTTGATGTATCCAGCAGTATACTGTCCTCGCACGGTTTTTTCTTCAACATTGTTGCTGGTAATTGGGCGCAGTGCTTTTAGGACTTTTATTTTTTCATTGTGAATACTTTCAGCTTCCAGATTAACAGGTGGCTCCATGGCAATAAAAGTCAGAATTTGTAACAGGTGATTTTGCAACATGTCACGCAACTGACCGGTTTTATCAAAATAATCCCAGCGTCCTTCAATACCGACTTCTTCAGCAACGGTAATCTGAATATGATCAATGGTATTGTGATTCCAGTTGGTGGTGAAAATAGAATTGGCAAAGCGCAACGCTAATAAGTTCAATACTGTTTCTTTACCCAGGTAATGATCTATTCGATAAACCTGATTTTCACTAAAAACACTTGCCACTACGTCATTAATTTCTTTTGATGATTTAAGGTCATGGCCGATGGGCTTTTCCATCACCATGCGCGAGTTTTCAGTCAAAACTCCAGATTTGTCGAGTCCTTGGCAAATGTTTTTAAAAAGAAACGGAGAAACGGCAAAATAATTCACCATAATTCTTGATTTTTGATCAATGACGGAATTTAGCTGCTGATATTGATCCATCTGGGTCAAATCTATTTTCAGATAGGAAAGTCTGGCTGAAAATCGCTTCCACACAACGTCATCAATGTCATCATTTAAAAACTCCTTTAAGCTTTTATGTGCTATCTCGACAAACCCAGTGCTTTTTATGTCATGCAGGTCTACACCAATAATACGGGTATCAGGTTCGATGAAGTTAGCATTCTCAAGACGATACAAGGAAATGAGCAGCTTGCGTTTCGATAGATCACCCAGTGCACCATAAATTACTAAATCACAGGGTTTAAATATTTTTTTTTCTTTCATGTGTCGGTTGTCGAGTAAAAAGTTATGGAATGGTGTATGAGAAACGCACACTTATTGCGAAATTTTAACGTTTTATTATCGCAGACTTCGTCTCAAGATGCTGTACTGATTGCAATGCCTTAGACGTTACAAGATCAACGTTGTCATTAACATTAATTAATATTATTTGTGTACTGTAATGCTTGCTTAGGAGCATTGCCTCTTGTAGTTTCTAATCCTGCAAAATGTTTAATTTAGCGATTAATTATTTTAGTAAAAGCAAGTAGCCTGTAACTGACTTACTAGTATCG
>NQJG01000046.1 GCA_002256465.1 Methylococcaceae bacterium NSP1-1
CCAGAAGGCCTAATACTGAAGGCATGATAAACGTTATCAGTCGGTTAGCAAAAAAAGCAAAAGGGAGCCTGGATTGATATGAAAAACTTAATAGCATTGCTTTTATTATTGACCCTGTCTTTTGGGGTTGTCGCCTCGGAAGGTATAGAGTTGCAGGAGGCTGATATTGACCTCTCCGATAATGATTCATTGCAACGGGGGGCTCAGCATTTTGTTACCTATTGCTTGGGTTGTCACTCTGCCAAGCATATGCGTTACTTGCGTATTGCACTTGATCTTGGTGTAGATCAAAAGAAAATGTTAAAAGATATTGCTCCTGAAGGAGCAAGCATCTATGACCAGCTCCATAGTGCCATGAACAAGCATGATGCGGAAAAATGGTTTGGCACGCAACCACCCGACCTGTCGTTAATTGCCAGGTCTCGTGGTGCGGATTGGCTTTACAGCTATTTAAAAAGTTATTATGTTGAACCAGGCAGCCCTAGAGGTGTAAATAATTTGGTTTTCGAAGATACCGCCATGCCTAATCCGTTGTGGCAATTGCAAGGAGAGCAGCATGCAGAGCCAAGAAAAACCATATGGGGTGAATATACCAAGTTAGTCATTGAAGAGCCGGGTACCTTATCCGAAAGAGAATTTGATCGTTTTGTCAATGACCTGGTTAATTTTCTGGTGTATGTCGGTGAGCCCGTTCAATTGGAAAGGCAGCGAATCGGCAAATACGTGATATTTTTCTTGCTTATGTTCCTGGTGATCGCTTATCTGTTGAAAAAAGAATATTGGAAAGACGTCCATTAATTTCTATAGTTGAGAAAACAGGGATGTTTTCTTGCAGTTTGCGTAATAAGCTCAAATAACACTAACCGTCAAAAACCTGACCTTTTATGCTACAATAGCCTTTTTTACTGCCCTACACGTCCAAAGAGGTTGTTATTCGTGGCAAATATTATTACTCGTAAATCTGTAATGACGCTTTTTTCATCTCCGACATGCGCAATGAGCCATTGTGCTCGTTTTGTTTTACATGAGAAAGCGGTTGCCGCAGACATAGAATATTATGACCCGACTGATCCGCCTGAGGATTTGCTTGAACTTAATCCTACTGGTACATCGCCAACATTGATAGAACGTGATTTGGTTCTTTATGACTCGCGAATTATCATGGAATATTTAGATGAGCGCTTTCCACATCCACCGTTACACCAAATGGACCCGGTTTCACGCGCAAATGCCAGAATGCTGATTAAACGGATAGATCAGGATTGGTATCAATTGTTGGATGAAATATTATTTTCAGGTGAGAAAAAATCAGCGCGTGCCAAGAAAATGCTCAGAGAAAGCATACTATCTGCGGCGCCTATTTTTGCAGCTAGACCTTATTTTATGAGTGATGAGTTTTCATTGATCGATTGTGCTATTGCTCCCTTATTATGGCGACTACCCAGTATTGGTATTGATGTGTCGACACCGAATGAAGTTATAACTAATTATGCCCAGCGCATATTCAAAAGACCTGCATTCAAACGCAGTCTCAGTGAAGCCGAAAAAGAAATGTCTGAACCTTTAAAATAACACACGTAAAATGACCTCTTTAAAGCCCTATTTAATTCGTTCAATTTATGAATGGATTGTTGATAATGATCTGACACCGCATCTGCTGGTCGATGCCGAAAACAGTCTTGCAATTTTGCCGCAACAGTTTATTGAGGACGGCAAGATCGTTTTAAATATAAAACCTCAAGCCGTACAGGGGCTTACGCTGGGCAACGAAGAGATTCAATTCAATGCCAGGTTTAGCGGGAAACCCATGCATATTGTCACGCCTATAGCCGCAGTGATGGCAATCTACGCTAAAGAAAACGGCAAGGGAATGATTTTCGATCAAGAAGATGAAGAGTCTGATAAAACACCACCGCCAGAGAATATTCCGCCAACAAGGCCTACTTTACGGGTAGTAAAATAATTACAAATGTTTTGATATTCCATGGGCCTTAAGACCCCATGCCAAGAGAGATTCAACTCTATGAATTCCACTAGTCTCTCGTATAATCAGCGTTTCAAATAATTTCTTGAAAAATAAATGTCCCCGATCTGGATGTTTATCAAGATAAGCACTTAGTAGTTTGCCGTCAAATTCAAGTAAACGGCCATCGGTAATAGCTGTAACGGAAGCGGTTCGTATACGCGACTCAAACAACGAAATCTCGCCAAAAAAATCGCCTTTTTCAAGGTCACTGATACCTGCCTGAATGTTTCGGCGTTCTTCCAATTCGACGTGAACTGTCACGCGTAACATGCCTTCTTCAATAAAGAAAAAAGACCTTCCTATTTCATCTTTATGGACAATAATTTCATTGGCATGAAATTGACGGTATTTACAAGCTAAGTCTTCCAGAATCTTCGGGTCCTTTATTATATTTTCAATTGAGTTTCTCAAAATTATATCTCTTTGTGATATCTTCGTCATGAAAATGCAATGACATGTGAGCTTTTATGCTAAATACTTTTCAAGCAATCTAACGCTTGTAGATAGAGTTAGTATTTTAGTGCTACAGTAGTTTGTCAACTCATTGTACAATAATCGGTTAATTTAATAATTGTTAGGTGTGGTTTATGCAAATTATTCAGGAAGCGCTAACGTTTGATGACGTTTTATTAGTGCCTGCGCACTCGACTGTGCTGCCACGCGATGTAGAAATGAAGACACAGCTGACGCGAGGTATTATGCTTAATATTCCGCTGGTTGCGGCGGCAATGGATACGGTTACGGAGGCCCGGCTTGCCATTGCCATTGCTCAGGAAGGCGGCATAGGCATTATTCATAAAAATATGACCGTAGAGCAGCAGGCGCGCGAGGTTCGCCATGTTAAAAAATATGAGAGTGGGGTGATTAAAGATCCTATTACTGTTTCTCCCGATGTGAGTATCCGTGATGTTATCAAATTAACCCGCGCTAAAAATATTTCAGGCGTTCCTGTGGTTAATGGCGATGAATTAGTCGGCATTGTTACTAGTCGGGATTTACGTTTTGAGACGCGCTTTGATGAACCCGTTTCAAAAGTAATGACACCCAAAGAGCGGTTGGTTACGGTTAATGAAAATGCTGATCGTAAAGAAGCCATTGCTCTGTTGCATAAACATCGCATTGAGAAAGTGCTGGTGGTAAACGACTCATTTCATTTGCGAGGCTTGATTACCGTCAAAGATATTCAGAAAGCCAAGGATTATCCTTGTGCTTGCAAGGATGAACAGGAGCGCTTGCGAGTCGGTGCGGCAGTCGGAACCGGACATGGCACGGAAGAGCGCGTTGCCGCGTTGGTTGAGGCGGGAGTAGATGTCATTATCGTTGATACTGCACATGGTCATTCGCAAGGTGTTTTGGACAGAGTGAGTTGGGTTAAGCAGAATTATCCTTCTGTTCAGGTTATTGGTGGCAATATTGCAACAGCGGCAGCTGCATTGGCTTTGGTAGAAGCAGGTGCGGATGGTGTGAAAGTGGGTATAGGCCCAGGCTCTATTTGCACTACGCGAATTGTTGCCGGAGTCGGGGTTCCGCAAATTACGGCAGTCAGTAATGTGGCTGATGCTTTAAAAGGAACAGGCGTACCATTGATTGCGGATGGCGGAATTCGCTATTCGGGTGATGTTGCCAAGGCTCTGGCGGCAGGTGCGCACGCGGTGATGTTGGGTGGAATGTTTGCGGGAACTGAAGAAGCTCCCGGCGAAGTTGAATTATTTCAGGGACGTTCTTATAAATCCTACCGGGGTATGGGGTCGTTGGGCGCGATGTCGCAACAGCAAGGCTCCAGCGATCGCTATTTTCAAGAAGCTGATTCTGTCGAAAAACTGGTGCCGGAAGGCATTGAGGGTCGTGTGCCGTATAAAGGCAGTTTGCTTGCGGTGATTCATCAGTTGCTGGGTGGTATTCGTGCCAGTATGGGCTATACAGGCAGCCAAACCATTGCCTTACTGCATGATAAAGCCCAGTTTGTGCGGGTAACCAGTGCCGGCATGAGAGAAAGTCATGTTCATGACGTCACTATTACTAAAGAAGCGCCTAATTACCGTGCGGAGTAAAAACAATAACGTGAAACAAGAATCCACTAATATCCATACCCACAAAATCCTCATTTTAGATTTCGGATCACAATATACCCAATTAATTGCTCGCCGAATTCGCGAAATTGGAGTTTATTGCGAAATATATTCCTGTGAATGCAGCGAGATGGAAGTTAAAAACTTTGCTCCCAATGGTATTATTTTATCAGGTGGCCCTGATACTGTGACCAGTGGCGATACGCCGCGTGCTCCGAACATAGTATTTGAATTGGGAGTACCTGTGCTGGGGATTTGTTACGGTATGCAGACCATGACAGAACAAATGGGCGGCAAGGTCGAAACTTCAGATCATAGAGAGTTTGGTTATGCTCAAATCAGAGCACGTGGTCATTCAAAATTATTGATCGGTATAGAAGACCATCTTTCCGCAGAAGGCTTTGGTTTGCTGGATGTTTGGATGAGTCACGGTGATCGTGTCGTTGAATTGCCTGAAGGCTTTGTGCTGATTGCCAGTTCCGATGGTGCGCCGATTGCGGGTATTGCTAATGAAGAAAAAGCCTTCTATGCCTTACAGTTTCATCCTGAAGTGACTCATACCAAACAGGGGGGGCGTATTCTGTCGCGTTTTGTATTGGATATTTGCGGCTGTGAGGCGCTATGGACAGCCAGTAATATCATTGATGAAAGCATTAAAGCCGTGCGAGAAAAAGTAGGCGGCGATCACGTTATTTTAGGGTTATCTGGAGGTGTTGATTCCTCTGTTGTTGCCGCGCTTCTTCATAAAGCTATTAATGACCAGCTAACTTGTGTGTTTGTCGATACCGGTTTACTGCGCTTGCACGAAGGCGATCAGGTGATGGCTATATTTGCTGAACATTTGGGTGTTAAAGTTATTAGGGTGGATGCTGAAAAACGTTATTTGGAGGCCTTGAGCGGAGTCTCGGATCCAGAGCAGAAACGCAAAATTATCGGCAACTTGTTCGTGGAAATTTTTGATGAAGAAGCAGGGAAAATAACTGATGCAAAATGGTTGGCGCAAGGTACGATTTATCCGGATGTGATTGAATCAGCAGGTTCAAAAAGTGGTAAAGCACATTTGATAAAATCGCATCATAATGTCGGTGGTTTACCGGAAAATATGGTTTTAAAGCTGGTTGAACCGTTGCGTGAATTGTTCAAGGATGAAGTGAGAAAAATAGGCTTGGAGTTAGGTCTGCCCGCCGACATGGTTTTTCGTCATCCATTTCCTGGCCCTGGTTTGGGTGTAAGAATTCTGGGTGAAGTGAAAAAGGAATATGCGGACTTATTGCGTCAGGCTGATGCGATTTTTATTGAAGAGCTGTACCGTAATGACTTATATAGCAAAGTTAGCCAGGCTTTTGCGGTATTTTTACCCGTCAAGTCAGTCGGTGTGATGGGTGATGGACGGCGTTATGATTATGTTATTGCCATCCGCGCAGTCGAAACCATTGATTTTATGACCGCTCGTTGGGCACATTTGCCTTACGAGTTTCTTGATTTGATTTCCCGCCGTATTATTAATGAAGTTCCGGGTATCTCCCGTGTTGCTTATGACATATCGGGTAAACCGCCTGCTACCATCGAATGGGAATAAACTTGACCACGGATGAAGCATGGATGCGGTATGCTTTCAGGTTGGCACAAAGAGCTGAGCAACACGGTGAAGTACCCGTTGGTGCTATAGTTGTAAGAGATAATCAATGTATTGCTGAAGGCTGGAATGCCTCAATTGCAACGCATGATCCGACTGCGCACGCCGAGATGGTGGCGGTAAGAAAGGCGGGTATGGCTTTAGAAAATTATCGGCTGTGTGACGCTACGTTATATGTGACTTTAGAACCTTGTGTGATGTGCATGGGAGCCATCAGTCATGCCCGGATTAAACGGTTGGTTTTTGGTGCGTTTGATCCCAAGCGGGGAGCTGTTTGTCATGCTTTAAGCCTTGCCGACGCAAGTTTCTTAAATCATCGAATAAGCTGGGTCGGGGGGGTTTTAGAAATAGAGTGTTCGGAATTGTTAAGAGATTTTTTCCGGGCCAGGCGCTGAAGATAGTGCTGTTACCTTCTCTGCCCACGAAAAACACGAAATAAATCGGAGGGCTGGCTGCATCGATACAGGATATCACTCATTGGGTAAAGATTTGCAGTATGGTATTTCCAGGAATATTTTCGTGATTTTTTGTTTTTCGCGGACGAGCTGCTTTTTAATAGTTTATAAGAGTTATCAAATCAAGATTCTCGTAATTTTTTATGCGTGTTAATCAGGGCATTAGTCGAACAATCATGGCT
>NQJG01000247.1 GCA_002256465.1 Methylococcaceae bacterium NSP1-1
GCCATGAAACCGGACGCATTGATTATGGCTGACCCCGGTTTGATTATGACTAGGGAAGCCTGGCCGGATATGCCGATACATTTATCAGTGCAGGCGAATACCGTCAACTATGCTACGGTAAAATTCTGGCAAAGCATGGGGGTTGAACGCGTTATTTTGTCACGCGAACTGTCTCTCGATGAAATTGAAGAAATCCGCCAAAAATGCCCGGATATGGAACTCGAAGTGTTTGTCCACGGCGCCTTATGTATTGCCTATTCCGGGCGCTGTTTGCTGTCCGGTTACTTCAATCACCGCGATCCTAATCAGGGTACTTGTACGAACTCTTGCCGCTGGAAATATGATACCCTGCCCGCCCATGAAAACGCCGAAGGCGACACTGTGCTGGCTGGCGATGTGCTTTCGATGTCCGACATCAGCACGGCCAGTTGTGGCGGCACAGAACGACATCCGTTAGCAGACAATATATATTTTCTTGAAGAAGAAGTTCGATGTCCGACATCAGCACGGCCAGTTGTGGCGGCACAGAACGACATCCGTTAGCAGACAATATATATTTTCTTGAAGAAGAAGGCCGAAAAGGTGAACTTTTGCCAATCATGGAAGATGAAAATGGCACTTATATAATGAATTCCAAGGATTTAAGAGCCATCGAGCATGTGCAAAGATTAGTTGATATTGGCATAGACAGTCTTAAAATCGAAGGTCGTACCAAGTCGCATTACTACGTTGCCCGCACTGCACAGACTTATCGCCAGGCGATTGATGATGCGCTGGCGGGCCGTGCATTTCAGCCGGAACTTATCGGCGTTCTGGAAAACCTTGCCAATCGCGGCTACACAGATGGTTTCTATAAACGCCACCATAGCCATGAACACCAAAACTATATCACCGGGTATTCCAAAAGCCATCAACAGCAATTTTGCGGCGAGATCAGAAGTTATGATCCGGCAACCGGTCTGGCTATTGTCGATGTAAAAAACAAATTTTCGGTCGGCGATAAACTGGAATTGATTCTGCCGGAAGGCAATCGGGACATTACTGTCGAACGTATGGAAAACATGTATGGGAACACTATGCAAGAAGCTTCCGGCGGTGGTTATGAAGTTAAAATACCGTTGCCGGAAATACACAGTGTTAATGGACTCCTGGCGCGATATACTAATTAGCAAAATTAAAAGTAAAAGACACAAGTTACAAACCCCTTGAATTTTTCACCTTTCAACTTGAACCTTTCACATTAAACCATGACCTTTACAACAGCTAATCTTTGCGATACCCATTCGGGAGATGATTACTTCCAGATTGCCGAGCCTCTATTTATGTCTTATGGTGCTAACCCTGTTTTTTCCGGTCAAATCACCACACTGAAAACGTTTGAGGATAACGTTTTGGTCAGAACAGTGCTTGAAGAAAAAGTGGAAAACAGGGTATTAGTCATTGATGGCGGCGGTTCGCACAGGTGCGCTCTGGTAGACATTAATCTGGCAACGCTTGCCATTGATAATGGTTGGCAAGGTATTGTTATTTATGGCTGCATTCGGGATTCTGCAATGATAGCCGGGCTCCCTATTGGCATCCGTGCCCTGCATACACACCCTTTAATCAGCCATAAAAAAGACCATGGCGACCGCGACTTATTAGTCTCTTTTGCCGGCGTCAATTTCAAAAAAGATCATTTTTTATATGCTGATATGGACGGAATTATCGTATCAGCAACAATGTTGAGTTAAAATAACTTCAAATTAACCTAGTAAAGAAGTCAAGATATGCAAATTGTACTCGCTAACCCTCGTGGATTCTGTGCCGGTGTAGACCGCGCAATCGAAATTGTTGATCAAGCTCTGCAAACCTTTGGAGCGCCAATTTATGTTCGTCACGAAGTTGTTCATAACCGCACAGTTGTTGATGGCCTTAAAGAAAAAGGAGCTATCTTCATTGAAGAATTAACTGATGTGCCAGTGGGTTCTTATCTTATTTTCAGTGCTCACGGCGTTTCCAAACAAGTACAGAAGGAAGCTAAAGAACGTAATTTAACAGTCTTTGATGCCACCTGTCCTCTGGTAACTAAAGTTCATATACAGGTTGCAAAACATGCAAAATCAGACCGGGAAGTTATTCTCATAGGTCACGCAGGGCATCCGGAAGTTGAAGGTACGATGGGGCAATATGAAAAATGCACTGAAAATGGTGGCATCTATTTGGTAGAAACCCCGGAAGATGTTAAAAAATTAAAAGTCAATAATCCGGATAATCTGGCTTATGTAACACAAACCACTTTATCAATGACAGATACCAAAGTTATGGTGGATGCCTTGAGAGAACGCTTTAAATCCATTCAGGAGCAGAAAAAAGACGATATCTGTTACGCCACACAAAACCGTCAGGATGCGGTGTATGAACTGGCAAAAACCGCTGAGATTATTCTTGTGGTGGGTTCGATCAACAGCTCCAATTCCAACCGTTTACGAGAGATTGCAGAACAACTCGGTAAAAAAGCCTATTTGATTGACACTGCAAGTGATATGCAGCAAAGTTGGTTTGATGGCGTTAGAGTTGTCGGCGTTACTGCGGGCGCCTCTGCGCCAGAAGTATTGGTGCAGGAAGTGATCAATCAGTTAAAACAATGGGGCGGTAAATCAACCATTGAGATTCAGGGCATAGAAGAAAAAGTCGTATTTTCTTTGCCTAAAGGCTTGAAGAAATAAGCGGATTTGTGTGCAGCCTGCGCTAGAAGCAATTCGCCTGGATAAATGGTTATGGACTGCGCGTTTTTTTAAAACGCGCAAACTGGCTGCTGATGCTATTTCCGGCGGAAAAGTTCATGTTA
>NQJG01000248.1 GCA_002256465.1 Methylococcaceae bacterium NSP1-1
GATGTTATAGTCACCGATGACTGCAACATCATAAGGCGTGGTTGGGAAGCTTTCGTCGCCATCGCGGTTTTCCAGTACCCAGTCCCGGATCGCGTCATTGGCAATGTGATGGCCTAACGACTGGGAAACGCCGCGAAAGCCTTCGCAACGAACGGGGACAACCGGTTTGCCGATTTCCTTGTTGGCTTTTTTGGCAACCGCTTCAATATCATCACCAATCAAACCGATCGGGCATTCTGATTGAATGCTGATACCTTTGTTAAGCGGGAACAATTCTTCAATTTCGTGCATGATTTTGGCGAGCTTTTTATCGCCGCCGAAAACAATATCTTTCTCCTGAAAATCAGAAGTAAAGTTCATTGTGCCGAAAGTATTAACACCGGTAGTCCCTACATAATAATTGCGACGACCTGCCCGTGAATACTGTCCACAGCCCACCGGGCCATGCGAGATATGAATCATATCTTTAATCGGGCCCCAAACCACACCCTTGGAACCTGCGTAGGCACAACCACGAATGGTCATCACGCCGGGCTGGGATTTACGGTTTGAAGTAATACATTTATTCGATTTTTCCAGGGACTGATCGTTCACCGCTAAATGTTTAGCGCGATCTTTCCTTGCTTGTTCGGGATAGACTTCCAGCACTTCCTGAATGGTTGTTCGTTTATTAAGCGGTTGCTTCAGCGGCCGCCGTTACACCGATAATAGATTCATCTTCCTGATCGATAATGCCGAATTCCATCATCAATTCTTCCAGCTCATCCATCGTAATCGGAGTTGGAATGATAAAATTCTTGTTATCACGAATCTTCATCGCCAATTGACGGTATTCATCCGCTTGTTTGGCTTGTGGTTCGTATTCGATAACAGTCATACGACGAATTTCAGCGCGTTGTACTACGTTGTCGCGTGGCACGAAGTGAATCATTGTCGTACCTATTTTTGCAGCCAATGCTGAGATTAATTCATCTTCACGCGCAGTTTCACGTGAGTTACAAATTAAGCCAGCCAAACGAACACTGCCTGAGTTAGCGTATTTCACAATACCCTTGGCAATGTTATTGGCCGCATACATCGCCATCATTTCGCCCGAACAGACGATATAAATCTCTTGCGCCTTGTTTTCACGGATCGGCATGGCAAAGCCACCACACACAACATCCCCAAGTACATCATAAAAAACGAAGTCAAGTTCATCGTCATAAGCATAAATCTTCAACGCTACCCGCTTCAGCAGCCAAACTCATAATGGTGGTTTGGGCTTTTGCATGCAGAATTAAACGGGTAGAGTCAGCTTTTGGATCGCAGCCAACTATCATCACTTTGTTACCCAGTTCTGCCAAAGCAGACACCAGGTTTTGAGTTGTAGTAGACTTACCAATTCCACCTTTACCGTATATTGCACATTGACGTAATGCCATGATGTTCTCCTCGTTGTAGGATGTTGTTGTTAATGACATTATGCTTATAGCAAGCGGTGTGCCAACTATAAAATAAATTATATCTTGTTGATTAATAATGTGAATATTTAACAGTGACGAAAAAATACAGCGTGGTGTTTCAAACATTTTGTTGTGTTTCTGTAGGCTTGTTAACAGTAAGGTTATTGATATTTTGGTTTTCTATTCTGTTGCGTAGTCAGGTATGGCTGGTACCAACCATAGGCGAGGACAAAAAGACCTAAGTTAGACCCGGAACAAGGCAAGGTTGAATTGTTTTGCAGAGATGGCATCAACTGAGCCGGATAGAGACAAAAGCCGAAATCCGGGCCTAAGTTGAGTAGAGATAATAAAAAAATTGATTAGTCTTGCTCTGCCAATTTTATTGTTCAAGCGTTACAATACCTTCATTCATTTAGGTGTAGTCATTTTTCAAGCGGGCATGGATATGGAAAAAATAAAAGTTCTCTTTGTATGCATGGGCAATATTTGCCGTTCACCCACGGCTGAAGGTGTTTTTGCAAAACTCCTTAAAGAGCAAAATTTAGAAGAGTATTTTGTTATCGATTCAGCGGGCACTCATGCTTATCATGTTGGAGAGCCGCCTGACTTGCGCGCGCAACATGCAGCGCTAGAGCGAGATATTGAATTAACCCATTTACGTGCCAGAAAAGTCATTATGGGGGATTTTGAGGATTTTGATTTTTTGTTGGCCATGGATGATGATAATTATGTCGCCCTGATGGATGCCTGTCCTGAAGAATATAAAGACAAAATCAGTTATTTTCTCGATTATGCCCCGCATCTGGATATACGCGAAGTGCCTGATCCTTACTATGGTGGAAAATATGGTTTTGAGCGGGTATTGGATCTGGCTGAAGCTGCTTCGGTCGGGTTTTTATCAATGCTAAAGAAAACAGGAGGCATGAATGAAAAGATTAATCAATAAGGTGGCATTATGGCGATAGTATCGAATACCGTGGGGTATCTGGATGATGAGGTATTGCTGGAGGCTTTCTTCGCTTTTGATGATTCATTATCAGGCCGTAGACCCGCTGTTTTAATAAATCATACCTGGGTGGGTAGAGATGACTTTGTCGCAGAAAAGGCTGTGAAACTCGCCGAGTTAGGTTATGTGGGCTTTGCGGTTGATATGTATGGCAAAGGCGTGTTGGGTTCAAGCGCTGAAAAAAATGCAAAACTCATGCAGCCTTTTATGGATAACCGGCAAATGCTGCAAAAGCGTATGCATTCTGCTCTTAATGCAGTGAAATTAATGCCCTGGGTTGATGACAGAAAAATTGCTGCGATCGGTTTTTGTTTTGGCGGTTTATGTTCCCTTGATTTAGCCAGAACAGGTGCTGATTTGAAAGGTGTGGTCAGTTTTCACGGCTTGCTGAGTGCACCTGGTAATACTCAGAACAATGCTATTAAGGCAAAAATTTTAGCTTTGCATGGTCATGATGATCCTATGGTTCCTGTTGAGCAAGTGATAGCTTTTGAACAGGAGATGACGAAAGCAGGCGCCGACTGGCAGCTACATACCTATGGTCATACCATGCATGCATTTACCAATCCGGTCGCCAATAACCCGGATTTCGGCACAGTCTATCAGCCTGATGCGGACAGGCGTTCATGGCTGGCGATGGAAAATTTCCTGACTGAAGTCTTTGCTTAACTTTAAAGCGTCAACACCTTCGACTCACTATCGACTATTTGTTATAATCTTTTAGTTATTTAAAGTCATGTAGTCGCACTTCAACACAAGGAATCAGGAACGGTGCGGCTGTATTTAGTCAAGAAACCATGTCGATGCGTAGTCATCGGTACACTGTTTATATAGGGATCAATGTCAAACTTCGCTAAAGAAATTATTCCTGTCAATCTCGAAGACGAGATGAAACAGTCCTATCTCGATTAC
>NQJG01000249.1 GCA_002256465.1 Methylococcaceae bacterium NSP1-1
TGACAGCCTGTTAAGCAAAATCGCCGACTGGTTAAAAGCCGACGGCAAGCTGTTTGTGCATATTTTTTGTCATAAACAGCTAGCCTATCCCTTCGAAACCGAGGGCGAAGATAACTGGATGGGAGGTTACTTTTTTACCGGCGGACTGATGCCCGCTCGAGATACTTTGCTGCATTTTCAAAATGATTTGCTACTTCAATACCAATGGGACTTGTCCGGCAGCCATTATCAAAAAACGGCCGAAGCCTGGCTAGAGAATATGGATCACCATCGCCATGAAATCCGCGCGGTGTTTAACAATACCTACGGCAAAAAGCAGGCTCAAATCTGGCAGCAACGCTGGCGCATTTTTTTTATGGCCTGCTCAGAATTGTTTGGTTATAGCAAGGGTAATGAGTGGCGCGTAGCGCATTATCTTTTTATAAAGTCCAGCTGAGTGATGATTAGGAAAGGGCTGAAAAACAGATCAAAGAATAGCCATCATGAATCGAATAAACCCCAATAAACTGCTGCTATCCAAATGGACAGCAGTTGAACCGAGGCAAAAAGAACGCCATTTTATAGTAACCAAACTCATCCATGCAGAAAATGAAGAGATTATCGCTTGTGAGTTGGAAGCAGTGATAAATAATAATTTCTACGAGATGGATTGGAAGGAGCTTAAAGATTCATCTTGTTGGCTGATGGGGTGGCACTGAGACAACTTCTTCTTGATTGTTTCAGCCATCACAAATTGTTTTACCGGCACGACCAGTACCCTTTGGCCTGTTGGAATCATCAATCTGGTTAATTGACGGTTTTTAACCCAGACTAAAACGCGAAAGCCCAGTAATAAAGAGATGATTACCAAATAAAAAAGTGGTTCCGCCAGATTACCTTTGAGTTGCCAGTAATAGTGAATAATGGCTGCACCTGCTGCCAGATAAATATAGCGGTGAAGTTTTTTCCAGTTTTTACCCATGCGCTTTTTAGCCCATTTAGGCGATGTCAGCGCTAATGAAAAAATAATGATGTAAGCCAACACCCCAAACCAAATATATTGACTTTCAATGATATCAATATTAATAACAGACCACACCAGGGCATGATCCATCAGCAAGTAGGCCAGTACATGTAAAGTCGCATAAAAGAAAGCGTATAACCCTAACATTTGCCGGTACTCTGTCATACCGCGCCATTTGGTAACTGTTTGAATGGGCGTAATAGCCAGCGTCAGCCATAAAAAACGTAATGACCAATCCCCCAGGCGAATATGCAGGGCTTGAATAGGGTTTGGTCCTAAATTGTCGAAAGCAGTATCAATAAGCAACCATAACAAAGGTATTAAACAAACGGCCAGAGTTAAGGAATACAAATTATTGAATCGAAAAGTCATTAGAAAAAATGCCTCAAGTCCATACCACTATACAAAGACGCTACTTGATTACCGTAGCCATTAAATAATTCAGTTTGTCGACGTGGGGTAAAAAAACTGCTGCCTAATTGGCGCTCACTGTTTTGACTCCAGCGTGGGTGGGCAACTGCAGGATTCACATTAGAATAAAAACCATAGTCATTGGGTGCAAATTTATTCCAGGTTGTAATCGGCGCTCTTTTTATCAACTCGATTTTTACAATCGCTTTTATACTTTTAAAACCGTATTTCCAGGGCACAACCAAACGTAACGGCGCACCATTTTGCTTTGGCAGACGCTCTCCATACATCCCAACGGCCAATATTGTCAGGGGATGCATGGCTTCATCAATGCGCAAACCCTCAACATAAGGCCATTCCAACATCGCATTAGCAAGTTGCTTGGGCATGGTTTGTGGTTGATAAACAGCGGTAAATTTTACAAAATTAGCAGTCGATAAAGGTTTAACCATTTTTAATAAACTGGCCAGTGGAAAACCCACCCAGGGCACAACCATGGACCACGCCTCGACACAACGAAGGCGATAGACATACTCCTGAAGAGTCTGCTGACCTAGAATATCTTCCAAATGATAACTACCAGGCTTTTCCACTTCGCCGCTGATCTCTACAGACCAGGGATCGGTAACCAGATTTTGCGCCAGGCTGGTTGCCTCTTTTTTATTAAAAGAGAACTCGTAATAGTTCGTATGGTTTTTGGTTATTTCAGCAGGCGTAACGGTCAAAGAATCGTTAGAAACAGGGCTTTTTGGCAAATTCCCCCAAACAGGTTGTGTACTGTTGGCCAATGCCGGCCAAATAACTCCACCGGTGAGCATAGTCGCCAAGGTAGCTTTGATGATCTGTCGGCGCTTCTTGAAGATCGAAGGGTCGGTGATTTCACTGGCGGGAATGTCTTTTTTTGTTTTTATTATCATCGCTTCAGTGACCTGATATTAATGAAAATGCGATAACCGGGACGAGCTATCTACAATTTTTTTCCTTTGGGAATCCATGCCCATAGTTTTTTTACTTTGAGTTCAGTTATGAAGGCCAGTGAAAACAGTTGGACATAATTCCCCGCTTCAATCAAATCGAGGCCGATGTGTTCAGGGACCAGATCTTTCCGGGTTCCAAACAGGCGATCCCAGACTGAAAAAACAATACCATAGTTACTGTCGTGTTCGGCACGTAAGGTTGAATGATGGGTTCGATGTAAGGAAGGCGTAATAACCACTTGAGATATAAGCTCTTCATTGCGAACACGAATATTGGCATGATGAAAAAATATGAAAAATAATTCAACAACCTCAATAGCAAGCACCAGATACGCATTCACACCAATAACGACAACGAAAACACTTTTATAGATAAGTTCCAGTAACAAATCGAATATGTGAAAGCGAAATCCGGTCGAAACATTAAAGCCCTTGTCACTATGATGAATTTTATGAAATCGCCACAGAAAGTCGTTATGGTGACTGGCATAGTGCCAAATATAGATAGCCAAATCAAAAAGAGCAAACGCCAGCAGCCATTTCA
>NQJG01000250.1 GCA_002256465.1 Methylococcaceae bacterium NSP1-1
TGAAGCTGATGAGGCTGAAAATAAAGCGGACGTCGCCTCAAAGGCTCCTGAGAAAAAATGGAAGCTCGTTGAAAAAAATGCTGATTCCGAAGAAACCATTACTGAACAAGAAGCTCCTGCCGGAGATAGTCCTGTGGAAGAAGCTAAATAATTGCTAGTTCCCAAGTTCCAGCTTCCTGTCTACTGAAGCCAGGGCTTCATCTTTGCGGTTCCCAATCCGGAGATTGGGAACCAGAAGAAAAATGTAAATAGGTTGTTTAAAAAAATTTAAGTTAATTACTTGCGAAGCCGATTCATGTTATTTGTATAACACGCTGCTAATAACGCCTGCATTTTGGCAAGTCCCAATTCACGCGTTAACTCAATATTTCGTTGTGGGATGTTTTCAGGATATGGGTAGGTGGCTACCGCCTGTTCAATGCTCGTTTCTCGCAACAGATGTAACATAGGGTAGGGCGAACGATTAGTGTAATTAGCCGGATCGTCAGGTTCAGACCCTTCAAAACAGTAATCCGGATGAAAACTGGCTAACTGGTAAACACCTTCATAGCCTTGTTCAATTAACAGTGTCTCGGCCAATTCAAGAAAATCCAGATAGTCGTCGAATGCTGTATAAGCATTGTCATAAATCAGTAGCGTGGTTTCAATGCTTGAATCAGTATCCAATCGATCACATTCCAGCATCAAATTTAATAGACAGCTTTCAATTTCCGTATCGTGGTCGATGCTAAAACGAATACTCCGGCGTTCCAGTTCACGTTTGGCGAACGGACAGATACTGTATTCAATGATGATAGATTTTAACCAGGTTTGGGTCGTTGCTATCAATTGTTGATCTTTATTGTCCATTGCTGTGTTTTATTTTCTATGTGCTTTACGGGAAGTTATTTATGGAGCTAAGGATTTGCCGTTAAATGCGAAACAGCGCTGAAAGTGGATTTGTTGTAGCTATAATATCCTAATTTTAAGTTCTCAGCCTTTTCGATCACAAAAAAATCATGACAATATTATTATTTTCCCTGCGCGGCGTGCCTGATGATGAAGCCGACGAAGTGCGCGAATTGCTGACTGAACAGAACATCGATTTTTATGAAACTTCAGCTGGTAACTGGGGAATGTCAATGCCTGCGTTGTGGCTTAGGGATGATGCCGAGCTGGAGAAAGCCCGGAATTTACTTAACGCTTATCAACAACAGCGGTTTGAAACTTCGCGCGAGAATTATTTGCAAGCTAAAAAAACAGGTCAGCAGAAGACCTTTATGAAAGCGTTTATGGAAAAGCCGTTGCTGTATTGTGCCTACCTATTTACGATGTTGCTGGTTGTTTATGTGTCGATCAGACTGCTGTTTGAGTTGGGTTTTTAAAGTGATAAAAATGGTTTGGATCTTTCAAGCTGGAAGATTGCATTGACAGGTGCTGAGCCAATAACTAACTATAACAAAAGGACAGCTGAATGACTGAGATAACTGAAGTACCGAGTCCTTTTTGCGGTATTGGCACGGATGATCTGACCATCAAGGTTGATGGTGTATCGCTGAAAGTGATTGAGAATGGCTGTGCTGTTAATACGCCCGCGTTTGAACAGCCGATTATCGATACCTGCCCCCGGGTTGATGGCAAGGAAGTCAGTCTGGATGTTGCTATAGCCAAAGCGGCGGCTTTATTAAAAGACACCAATCTACCGGTGATTGGCGGCTGTGCAACTGATGTTAATGGCATGCGGGGCTTGCTGGCATTGGCCGATCGCTCTGGCGCCGTGGTCGATAACATGAATTTTACCGGGGCGCGCAATAACTGATTTATTGCTGGTTGTTGGTACGGATCTGGAAGCTTTTGCGCCACGCTTTTTTGAGCGTTATCTGTGGAATAAGGAAGCCATGTTTCTGGATAATACCAGTCATCGCGAGGTGATTTATTTAGGTAAAGCACCTTCGGGTGATGCGTCGACCTCGCCAAGCGGTCAAAAAGCACAGGTTTTTGAATGTGCAACTCAGGGTTTGCCCGAGGTCATCGCCGTATTGAGAGCGCTGGTGAAAGGGCAGCCGATACGCGCCACCTCGGTTAGCGGTATAGCGGTCGCTGATTTACTGGCGATTGCCGATAAATTAAAAGCGGCCAAGTACGGAGTTGTTACCTGGGCAGCAGGTGCGTTAGCTTACGCCCAAGCTGAATTGACCGTACAGACCCTGTCTGAAATGATTAAAGATTTAAACAACGCCACACGCTGTTCTGGCTTGCCTTTAGGGGGTAAAGAAGGCGACCAAACAGCTAATCAGGTGTGTGGTTGGACAACAGGCTATCCGGCCCGAACCCGTTTTAGCCGCGGCTATCCAGAATATGACCCGTTTTTAAACGATACTAATTTTTTACTGGCAAACGGTGAAGCTGATGTTCTGGTTTGGGTGCAAGCGTTTAACGTCAACTCAGTTCCCCCTGTAACGGCTTTACCTACTATTGTGGTAGGCCGTTCAGGCATGACTTTCGCAAAAGAACCGGATGTGTTTATTCCTGTGGGTACACCGGGTATCGATCATGCCGGTCATGCCTATCGCATGGATAATGTGGTCGCCATTCGCTTGAAGAAGTTACGCGATTCCGGCTTGCCCAGCACTGCTCAGGTATTGAACGCCATAGAGCAAGCGCTGTAGGTTGGGTTACGCTATCGCTAACCCAACCTACAATGCCATAGAACAAGCTTTAATTTAAGGAAACAACATGTTAATCAAACTAACAGGTGGAACTGTCTACGATCCTGCAAGCGGGGTTGATGGTCAGCAGCAGGATATTTACATTCAAGACGGTCGCATCATTAAAAAACCGGCTGAAGATATTCAAGTTGATAAAGAATACGATTTAAAAGGCAAGGTTGTGATGTCCGGCGCGATTGATATGCACACGCATATCGGCGGCGGTAAAGGCAATATTGCCAGAACCCTGTTGCCCGAAGATCATCGCCAAGATCCCGTACACCGTAGCGACATTACCCGTTCCGGTTGTGGTCATGCCATGCCCAGCACCTTTGTAACGGGCTACCGTTATGCGGAAATGGGTTATACCGCAGGTTTCGAACCTGCATTATTACCGATTAACGCGCGTCAGGCGCACATGGAAATGGCAGATATTCCTATTCTGGATAAAGGCGGTTATGTCATGCTGGGCAGTGATGATTATTTGCTGCGACTGATGACAGCTAAAAAAGACCAGAAAGCCATCAATGATTATGTGGCCTGGACGATGCAATCGGCTAAAGCCATCGGGGTTAAAGTCGTTAATCCTGGGGGGATTAATGCTTTCAAATTCAACCAGCGTAAACTGGATCTGGATGAGCAAAACAATCATTACGGCGTGACACCGCGCGATATTCTTAAAGTCCTGGCAACTGCAGTTAAAGAAATCGGCGTGTCGCATCCGCTGCATGTTCACGGCTGTAATTTAGGCGTGCCGGGCAATATGCAAACGACGCTGGATACCATTCAGGGCATCGGCGGCTTGCCCATGCACTTGACGCATATTCAATTTCACAGTTACGGAACGGAAGGCGATTTCAAGTTTTCTTCCGGTGCGGCGCAGATTGCCGAAGCCGTCAATAAAAATAAAAATATCACCATTGATGTGGGGCAGATTTTGTTTGGACAAACAGTCACCGCATCTGGCGACAACATGCGTCAGCATGCCAATCATAAACATGCCAGCCCCAATAAATGGGTGACGATGGATATTGAATGCGATGCGGGTTGCGGCGTTGTGCCGTTCAAATATAAGGATCAAAACTTTGTCAATGCCTTGCAATGGGCGATAGGCCTGGAAACCTTCCTGCTGGTTAATGACCCGTGGCGTATTTTCCTGACCACCGACCATCCCAATGGCGCGCCGTTTACTTGTTACCCGCATTTGATCCGTTTGTTGATGGACAGAAGTTTCCGTAATGAGATGTTATCGACCATACATCCCGAAGCCCAAAAAATGACGACTTTGGCTTCCATTGAGCGTGAATACACGCTACAGGAAATCGCTATCATGACCCGTGCCGGCGCGGCTAAATTG
>NQJG01000251.1 GCA_002256465.1 Methylococcaceae bacterium NSP1-1
GCTTCAATGGTTATAGCGAGCTTATCGGAGACGTTTAACGCCCGGCACAGCATGGTCAGACATTTATCGGCACGTTGTGCAGAAGGACCGGTAATGGTGCGCTGTTCGGCACGGGTTACCGACAAGCGAGTGGCGTGTTCGTTCAGTGCGACGCCGATGCTGCCAAAATGACGACCTAATGATCCGCTTAAATCAATAAACCCCATATGCAATCTGGCTGGAGCAATGACTGAGACTTTAGAATATTGAACTATCACTGATGGTGTATTGAGCTGCGGAAAATTGCGCAAATTATACAGGATTAACTTAATGATGGGTGAACTTGGCAAGTTGATTTTCCCATGCATCAGGCCCTGATAGGTCAATTATTGATAGGCCTTCGGTCGACCCTAATTTTAGCGCTGAAAGATATTGAGTGTGTGCGCCAAATCAATCATCACGATATCACATAGCGCTAAAGCCAGTGGATCGGCAGGCTCTGTAGACGGGACAAAAATAGAAAATGCTCCTGCCCTGGAGGCGGCCACAATACCCGCATGAGAATCTTCCAGCACCAGACACTGGCTGATAGGCACTTGTAACAAGCAGGCTGCTTTTAAAAAGATATCCGGAGCAGGCTTACCGTGCCGAACATCATCACGAGTGATAATAGTTGAAAAAACATCTTTTATTCCAGCAAGTTCAAGACATTCGTAGGCATTAACGGCTCGACTGTTGGTTGCCAGACAAAAAGGGATTTGTTGTTGAACGATAAATTCCAGCAACTGAGTAAAGCCGTGTTTAAGGTTTATGCCGTGAGCATTAACATGTTCACGCCAAAAAATGCCGCTTAACTGATTAAATGCTTGCAGATTAAAATCAGCACCACATAAAGCCATTAACTTTTGTTCTATAACTTTATAATGTAACCCTGATAGTGATAAACCAAAGGATTCAGAAAGTTCATAGCCCATTGTTTTTGCGGCCTGTTGCCAGGCGACAAAGTAGGTGGTTTCAGTATCCAAAACCAGGCCATCCATATCAAAAATAAGGGCGGAAAAATCGCTTAATTTAAACACGTATTACCTTGATATACTCGCCGTGCGCTTCACGACTGGAGCCAACCACGATACGCTTAACGCCTTGCGGTGTTTGTTCCACTATTCCAGACACTTCCACTGTTTCGCCTTTAACAGCCTGCCCCGTATAGGTTGCGGTAAAACTGACAATAGTATCAAACTGTTCATGATCTATTTTAAATTCAGCCGGATAATCAAACCCATGAGTATCATCGATCACTCTGCATTTCAACTTGATGGCTCCGCATTTTTGATAACTTGTCACTTCGGAACGTACCGGATCATTGTTCTCACACAGCGCATGGGAACAAGACAAATCAAATTTTCGTCCGTTAATTACAGCTTTGTTAGTTTTGCGCCGTTCATGCCAGACATAATCGGCAAAACTTAAATCACAGGAACGTCGATGGTAGGATTGTTGCCAGTCATTGTCATCCAACTCTTGTAATTGCCCTTCCTCGATCAGTTCACGGGTAATCGCCCGGCACTGATGAAAAACAGCCCTTCCGTAACAGACCAGATCAATATCCGAACTTTGCTTCTGCACCCCAACCAATATTGAACCGGTAATGCCGATTTGTGCTAAATCCAGGCCATACTGCTGCAATAAATCACAAAGCTGAAACAGGTCGCGCTCAATTGCATCCTGCCGATTTGTTTGCATAATCTGTTGCAAGCGTTGTTTAGGTTGATGATGTTTAACAATCCGTTCTATGGCTACCGCGTGTAAATGAGCATCCAAATTCGGCGAATAATGCAGATAATCGGGGTGATATNNNNTATTGTTTCAGAAAAGCATTGACCAGATCCGTGGTGACTTTTTTCCAGCCTGGGTTATCCTTGACATAGCGTAAAAAACACAGCACCTTGCCGTATTCAGTACCCTGCCCTACTACGGCAAAAATAAGCCCTTCAGCGGTTTCTATAAAGTCTTTAGAGTAAAACATCAGGCAGGCGCTTTAATCTGTATTACAAAGCCAGGTACTTTCCTTACATCAAGAATTTTCATTATTTATTTTAAAACATTAGAGATTAATAACTGCGAAATTTTATCTCAGCATTAGAGATAAGACCGCTCAAAAGATTCCATAATGAACGAACTACTTTTTTTTATTGAAACTCAAAGCCTAATCACCTATTCTCATCGGTTTGGGTTTTAGCTCTCACTAAAACCTTTTTGCTCGTTATTATGCCCTAAATCAAACCCACAGGAGACTGTATGAAGATAGGTATACCTAAAGAAATTCACCAAGGTGAAAAGCGAGTAGCCACTACGCCAGAGGCTGCCGCACAAATTATTAAACTGGGATTTTCCGTTAGCATCGAAAGCGGTGCAGGTCTTGGTGCAGATATTTCGGATGAGGCCTACAAGGAAGCGGGGGTTGAAATCGTACCCGATACCCGGACGCTTTGGAAGCAATCCGATATCGTCATGAAAGTGCGTGCCCCTGAGCGAAACCTTAAATTGGCAATAGAAGAAACGGATCTGTTATCCGCTGGCTATGGACAGTGTACCGCGTATGTCCAGAGCGCAAAAGCTGGATGCGTTGAGTTCCATGGCCAATATTGCAGGCTACAGGGCCATCGTTGAAGCGGCACAACATTTCGGGCGTTTTTTTACCGGCCAAATCACTGCCGCCGGTAAAATACCCCCGGCTAAAGTGCTGGTCATCGGTGCGGGTGTGGCAGGTCTTGCCGCCATTGGCGCAGCAAAAGGCATGGGTGCAATTGTCCGGTCATTTGATACCCGGCCCGAAGTTAAAGAACAGATTGAAAGTATGGATGCTGAATTTTTGATGCTGGATTTCAAGGAAGAAGGTTCGGGGACCGGCGGTTATGCCAAAACCATGTCCAAGGAATTCATTGAAGCCGAGATGGCATTATTTGCCGAGCAAGCAAAGGAAGTCGATATTATCGTCACAACCGCCCTCATTCCTGGCAAACCCGCGCCAAAATTAATCACCAAAGCCATGGTTGAATCGATGAAACCCGGCAGTGTGATTGTGGATTTGGCGGCCGAACAAGGCGGCAACTGCGAACTGACTGAAAAAGATCAGGTTGTAGAAAAACATAACGTAACCATTATCGGCTATACCAATTTACCCAGCCGCTTAGCCAACCAGTCCAGCCAACTTTATGCAACCAACCTGCGGCATTTGTTAACCGAACTTTGCCCTGAAAAAAACGGCGTTATCAACGTCAATATGGACGACGAGGTAATACGGGGCACTACCGTCATAAAAGAAGGCAACATCACCTGGCCACCACCCGCACCCAAACTCTCCGCTGCCCCGGCTCCGCAAACGGAAGCCCCGGCTTATCCATCGGTACTGGAGCAACAAAAAAAATCATTCATTCCCTCTGCTGTTAAGCAACTTCTGCCGATAATCATTGCCGGGCTGGCATTATTCGGTATAGGCTCTGTCGCCCCCGAATCATTCATGACGCATTTCACCGTCTTTGTGCTGGCCTGTTTCGTGGGTTATCAAGTGATCTGGAATGTCTCGCATTCACTGCATACCCCTTTGATGAGCGTAACCAATGCCATCAGCAGTATTATCGTTATTGGCGCATTAGTGCAGATTTCCACCGCCAACTCCACCGTCACCATGCTTGCAGGTGTGGCCATACTACTCGCAGCTATCAATATTGTCGGCGGCTTTTTAGTCACCCGTCGTATGTTAGAAATGTTCAGAAAATAACAGGAGATCACAATGTCCCACAGTTTAGTTACGATGTCTTACATCGTTGCCGCCATTCTGTTCATTCTTAGCCTCAGCGGTTTAAGCAATCAGGAAACTGCACGCAAAGGCAATTATTACGGCATGTTAGGTATGGCGATTGCCATTATCGCTACCACATTAGGCGGATCGGTAATCGGATCGCTTAACGTTTACGGCATTTTGATCGGCGCATTATTAATCGGCGGAACCATTGGTGCCATAGCCGCGTTAAAAGTTGAAATGACGCAAATGCCGGAACTGGTTGCCATCATGCACAGCCTGGTCGGTATGGCGGCGGTTTTAGTCGGTTATGCCAATTTTATGGACAGCACGATTACCATCGCTGGCGTGGAAAAAACCATCCACGAAATGGAAATTTATATCGGCATCCTCATTGGCGCCGTTACCTTTTCAGGCTCGGTGATTGCTTTTGGCAAGCTCAGCGAAAAAATCAGCGGCAAACCGATGTTATTGCCCGGCCGTCATTGGTTTAATCTGGCGTTATTGATTGCCGTTATTGTTCTGGGTTACGTGTTTTTGCAACAGGTTGAAAGCGGCGGTAACGCTATCCTGCCTTTAGCTATCATGACCGGTATTGCAATAATTTTTGGCATACACATGGTCATGGCGATAGGCGGCGCGGATATGCCGGTAGTTATCTCCATGCTCAACAGTTATTCAGGCTGGGCAGCGGCAGCAACAGGCTTTATGTTAAGCAACGATTTGTTGATTGTTACCGGCGCATTGGTCGGCAGCAGCGGTGCCATCCTGAGTTACATCATGTGCCGCGCCATGAACCGGCATTTTCTCAGCGTTATTGCCGGGGGGTTTGGTACGGCACCCGGTGCTGAAGCCGCCGCCATTGAAGGTGAAGTACAGCCTATCGACGCCGAAGAAACCGCGCAATTACTGCAAGCGGCAAAAAATATCATGATTATCCC
>NQJG01000252.1 GCA_002256465.1 Methylococcaceae bacterium NSP1-1
TTTAGGTCAGTCAGAGCCCCTTTTGGTTTATGAAGCCGAAAAGAAAAAGGCCTCTGCCGAATCTTAATTGAATAAACAACCACCGGCTAATGCTGGTGGGTTCATATTAAAGGCTAAAGTCGTGATATGGGTCGTAGGGCCGGTTTTAGGCTCAAAATGATGCTCCAGCTATTTTTTTTCATTTCTTCAGTCGATTCCCCCCAAGGTCACGAAAAAATAGCCTCTCACCCAGAAGAGCCGACTCCAATAGCGTTTTTCAAAATAAGCACTCCTTCTTGTCAGTTCAGGGTAATATCATACCTAAAAAAATCATAGATAAATCTGACTGCCTAAAAGGCAGTAGCTTTAACCTTACTACAGACTAATAAAAATAAGAGGGCTTTTGTTTATAAAAGCTCTTTTTTGCTTTGTAGAGATGCGATTAATCAAGTTTTTTGTAGAGAAGTGATAAATCGAGTTTCTATCCTTGCTATTTTAATTAGCGCCCCCATAATCTTCTAATCCAAGAAATTGTTAAAGGTTCCGCTTATGGAAACGCGCAAAATGAAAGAGTTACAACAAAAAGATAGCTTAATTCCGGTTTTACCGCTAAGAGATGTAGTGGTTTATCCACACATGGTTATTCCTTTATTTGTCGGCAGGGAGCGTTCTATTGATGCCCTGGATGCCGCTATGAAGGACAATAAGCAGGTTTTGTTGGTTGCACAAAAGGAAGCTGAAGTTGATGAGCCGGATTTTACCGATCTTTATGAGGTAGGTACCTTGGCTAATATTCTACAGTTGCTGAAGTTACCTGATGGGACGGTCAAGGTTCTGGTGGAAGGGGGGCAACGAAGTAAGGTTTTACGTTATCAAGAAACAGGAGGTTTTTTTTCGGCAGCGGTAGAAAAAATTGATGATGTTTTCAATTTATCCGCGCAAGGACAGGACGTGCTGCAGCGGACGGTGATAAATTCATTTGATCAATATGTCAAATTGAATAATAAAATTCCACCAGAAGTTTTAAATGCTTTGTCAGGTATCGATGATCCTAGTCGACTTGCTGATACGATGGCAGCTCATATGACCTTAAAGGTTAGTGACAAACAAGCTATTCTTGAAACCGCAGATATTGAAAAACGCTTGGAAGATTTAATGACGTTAATGGAAGGGGAGGTCGACCTTCTGGAAATGGAGAAAAAAATTCGTGTGCGCGTTAAGCAGCAGATGGAGAAGAATCAAAGAGAATATTATCTGAATGAACAGATGAAAGCGATTCAAAAAGAACTGGGCGATATGGATGATGTGCCCAATGAAATTGAAGAGCTGGAAAAGAAAATTGCCAATGCTGGAATGTCAAAGGAAGCGAAAACAAAAGCGGACACGGAGCTTAATAAGCTTAAATTAATGCCACCTATGTCCGCTGAAGCGACTGTGGTACGTAATTATATTGACTGGATGGTCAATGTGCCCTGGAAGAAAAAGACCAAAGTGCGGCATGATCTAAAAATTGCCGAGCAGGTTCTGGAGGCTGAGCATTATGGTTTGGAAAAGGTAAAAGAGCGCATTCTTGAGTATCTTGCTGTGCAACAGAGAGTCAAACAACTTAAAGGCCCCATTTTATGTCTCGTTGGACCTCCGGGGGTCGGTAAGACATCATTAGGGGAGTCTATAGCCAGGGCTACCAATCGCAAATATGTGCGTATGGCTTTGGGCGGTGTCAGGGATGAAGCAGAAATTCGCGGACATAGACGCACTTATATAGGCTCTATGCCGGGTAAGATTTTGCAGAATCTGGCTAAAGCGAAAACACGAAATCCGATGTTTTTACTTGATGAGATTGACAAAATGGCAGCTGATTTTCGAGGCGATCCGGCATCGGCCTTGTTAGAAGTGCTGGATCCTGAGCAGAATCATACATTTTCAGATCATTATCTGGAAGTTGACTTTGATTTGTCTGATGTGATGTTTGTTGCTACGGCCAATACCATGAATATTCCTCCGGCTTTGCTGGATAGAATGGAGGTCATACGCCTTGCAGGTTATACAGAAGATGAAAAAATAAATATAGCCATCCGTTATTTAATTCCCAAGCAGGTTGAAAATAACGGCCTTAAAGAGCACGAAATTGAAATTTCAGAAGCTGCAGTCAGGGACATGATACGTTATTATTCACGTGAGGCGGGGGTTCGTAATCTTGAGCGGGATATTTCAAAAATTTGTCGTAAAGTGGTTAAAGATCTCTTGTTGAAACCTGAAAAAACTAAAGTCTTGGTTACTCCTGATAATCTCGATAACTATTTGGGAGTTAAACGTTTTAATTATGGGCTTGCTGAAGAGCAGGATCAGATCGGGCAGGTAACAGGTCTA
>NQJG01000047.1 GCA_002256465.1 Methylococcaceae bacterium NSP1-1
TCCATTAAGGTTGCGGTGGGACAGGCCTGTACGCAAGCGCCGCAGGAGACGCATTCAGAATCCATGAAAGGCTGGTTTTGACTGGGCGATACCTTGGAATCAAAGCCACGGCCATCAATAGTTAAAGCAAAGGTCCCTTGGGTTTCCTCACAGGCTCTAACGCAACGCGAACAAACTATACATTTACTGGGTTCGAAACTAAAGTAAGGGTTGCTTTCATCTTTCGCCGCATTCAGGTGAGTTTCAATTGGATTGTAACGAACCTCACGCAAACCCACTGCGCCTGCCATATCTTGCAGTTCGCAATCGCCGTTAGCCGAGCAGGTCAAACAATCCAGCGGATGATCTGAGATATAAAGCTCCATAACGCCACGGCGTACATCGGCCAGTTTCTGGTTTTGGGTAACGACTTTCAGACCTTCCGATACGGGTGTAGTACAGGATGCCGGCATTCCGCGGCCACCTTCAATTTGTACAACGCAAAGACGACAGGAACCAAATGGCTCAATACTATCGGTGGCACATAGCTTGGGGATGTCAATACCGATACTTGCCGCCGCTCGCATGATGGAAGTTCCTGCGGGTGCCGTGACCTGAAAGCCATCAATTTCCAGAGTGACTAACTGACTTGCTGCGCTGGCTGGTGTGCCAAAATCTTGTTCTTTATTGATGCTCATGATTGATTCCTCGTGTCGTTATCAGGCCGCGTTGGCTTTATCATCTATCCCGAAATCTTCAGGAAAATGATTTAAAGCACTCAATACAGGATAGGGAGTCATACCGCCTAATGCACAAAGCGAGCCGTTAAGTAAGGTATTGCAAAGATCACGTAACAAGGGAATGTTTTTGCCAAGTTCTCGGCCAGCAATAATCTCGTCCATGACTTCATAGCCACGGGTAGAACCAATACGACAAGGCGTGCATTTGCCGCAGGATTCAATTGCACAAAATTCCATACTGTAACGCGCCATTTCTGCCATATCGACAGTGTCGTCAAAAGCCACAACGCCGCCATGCCCCAATACCGCCCAGATCGCGGCAAAAGCTTCATAATCCAAAGGTGTATCAAATTGTGATTCAGGCAAATAAGCACCTAAAGGGCCACCGACTTGAACTGCCTTGATTGGTCGACCGGACGCCGAACCACCACCGAAATCATACAGCAGTTCACGCAAGGTTAAACCAAAGGCCAATTCAACTAAACCAGTGTGTTTAATATTACCCGCCAATTGTAACGGCAAGGTTCCACGCGAGCGTCCCATGCCGAAATCCCGGTAATAATCACCACCTTTATCCAGAATAATCGGCACTGATGCCAGGGAAATAACGTTATTAACAACGGTGGGTTTACCAAACAAGCCGCTAATAGCTGGCAACGGCGGTTTAAAACGAACCAGTCCGCGTTTTCCTTCCAGACTTTCCATTAAAGAGGTTTCTTCGCCACAAATGTAAGCACCCGCGCCTAGTCTAACTTCAAGATGAAAGACTTTACCGCTGCCTAGAATATCATTACCCAGATAGCCAGCTTCATAAGCTTTTTCAATAGCAGTATCCAGTGCTTTGTGAGCGTGAGGATATTCTACCCGCAAATAGATATAGCCTTGTGTTGCATCAACCGCCAGACCTGCGATAGTCATACCTTCGATCAATACAAAGGGATCGCCTTCCATAACCATGCGATCGGAAAATGTGCCGGAATCGCCCTCATCGGCATTACAGATAATATATTTTTGTTCTGATGGTGTATTAAGTACCGTATTCCATTTAATACCTGTTGGGAAAGCTGCACCACCACGTCCGCGCAGGCCTGAATCAGTCACTGCTTTAACAATATCGGTTTGTGGCAGATTTAAGGCATTCCTTAAACCGCGATAGCCATCATTATTAACATAATCTTCCAGGCTGACAGGATCTGTTTTACCAATACGAGCAAAGGTTAATCGCTGTTGTTTTTTCAGGTATTCCAGCTCTTCTGTCAAACCTAAAAACAGGGGGTGTGATCCCCCCTTTATAAAATTTGCATCAAACAGGCTGACGACATCACTGACCTGTACCGGGCCATAAGCTAAGCGACCTTCATCCGTGACCACTTCAACCAGTGGCTCCAGCCAGAACATGCCTCTTGAACCGTTACGGATTAACTGAATATCAATACTTCGTTTTTCCGCTTCCTTAGTAATAGCAACAGCGACACGATCAGCTCCCAGGGAAATAGCACTGGAGTCGCATGGAACATAAATTGTGATACTCATGCCAATTCCTCCGTTTCATTGATTGCAGAATCAAAACTGTTTGCCGTCACCCTGCCATAAATCTCCTCGTCGATTTGCATGGCAGGTGAGCAAGCACAGTTGCCCAGGCAATAGACTGGCTCCAGAGTGAATTTGCCATCCGCAGTGGTTTCGTGAAAATCAATGCCTAATCTGGTTTTTACATGATTTTCCAATTGCTTGCCACCCATTGACTGACAGGATTCGGCACGGCAAAGATGAATCGTGTGTTTGCCTGGCTTATTATCTCGGAAATAATGGTAAAAACTGATGACACCATGCACCTCCGCGCGGGAAAGATTCAATGCCTTGGCAATGGTTGGAACACTTTCAGCAGGAACATAACCCAAGGCATTTTGTACGCCATGCAGAATAGGCAATAGTGCGCCCGGTTTATTTTTGAGGGTGGTTATTATTTCCTGTATGGTCGCTTGCATGCTGCTTGAATCTGTCATCGTCTACTCTCTATAGCGATTCCATTCGTTAAAACAACACATATCCTTAATAGTGTCTCTAAATGTGGCGCTAGCATAGCACAAGAAATTTTATGTGTAAAAAAGACATAAAAACGGCACAATATATAAGTTTTTTACTGAAGATAACAGCGAATCAGACCTTTCTACTGACCAAAAAGTTGCATATAAACAACCAATGCACATAGTAAAAGAATCGTATTAAGGACAATAAAAGTAACATATCATTTTGTATTTGGCATTTAAACTGATTAGGAACCCATCTTGCTGCCGGCTGTACAATTTTAGATTCCGCCAATTTGCAACACTCGACACTTGGCCCTTAACTTCCAGTCTGTGTTAGAATTAAATTTTGACTAAGCTTTTATATTGCCAAGTTAAAAACTCAAATTTTACATATTATTACAGCTTTAAATTATGTCTGGATTCCGCACTCACTATGACAATCTAAAAATTCCGAGACATAATGCTTCGGATACCGAAATAAGGTCTGCTTACAAAGCTTTAATTCAGAAGTACCATCCAGATAAGTTTGACGGATCAGCCCAAGAGGCGCTAAGAATAACTAAAATAATCAACCATTCCTACGAAATATTGATTAACCCTGAAAAACGTGCCAAACACGATCTCTGGATTAATCAGCAAGAAGCTAAATTCAAGAAAAAAAATGGAACCATAAAATTTGGCGTAACAGGCAAAACGACTGCACAATATCATTATAACCAATTACATGACCAGAATTTCTACACTGAAAAGGAATTGTATGTAATTGCCGCTAATGAGCTTTCTTTAGAACTAAAGGAACAGGGGGTAATGCAGAAAGATTATAGAATATATTACTCCGGAGCTATGATTACAGTAGCTATAGTTCTGTTACTTATTGGGATATTGAACCACTCTTCGATGCTAATAGCGGTTAGCGTTACGCTATTATTCATACAACCAGCGTACATAACGTATGTGGTCGCTTCACGCTTAATCAATGCATTTTATGAATAACGCTAACAGTCTGGCGGACTTTTACCGGAATTTCCGCTTTATTCGTTTTATTACTATACGCACCTATGCAACGAATCTGAATAATTACTCACTTATTATTTATATTTAGCCAGTATTGCCAATAAGTAATCGATATCTTTTTCAGTATGCTCTGCAGAAACCTGTAATCTGATTTCCTGCTCACCTTGGGGAACAACGGGGTAATTCAACCCCGTAGCCAGAATATTATGCGCGAACAAATGCGCGACCAGAGCCGAAGTTTTTTCCGTATCCCTGATAAAAACCGGCACGATAGGGTGCTCTCCCGTTAAGGTTTCATAACCCAGGCCTTCAAGTCCCGCTCTCAGCCGGCCGCTAAAACGGCGCAGTTTATTCAGCAAAACTAAACCTTCAGGACTTGCCACAATGTCAATGGCGGCAATTGCAGCGGCCGCTTCTGCCGGTGTAATCGGATTTGAATAGATATAAAATGGTGAAGTTTCGCGTAAATATGCGATTACCTTTGCGCTGGAAACCACATAACCGCCATTAACGCCAAAGGCTTTACCCAGTGTAGCGATCAGAATATCTACTGTACTCTGCATATATTCTTCCGTACCTCGCCCGGTTTTGCCAAAGGCTCCGACGCCGTGAGAGTCATCAACAATCGTGATAATACCCTCTTCAAAAGCCTCTTCATGGTGTTTGCAGCAAGCGTTTATCTTATCGAGATGTGCATGATCACCGCGCATGCTGAAGATGCCGTCCGTAACCACGCAAACGCGTTTGACCCGGCCTTTATAATCTTTGAGGATTTTATCCAGGACATTAATATCGGCATGAGCATAAACTTCTTTATAGGCCGGATGAGCTAGCCGGACTGCATTGATAATACAGCTATGATTCAAGGCATCGCTGACAATTAAAGTGTCCTCAGAAACAAACTGAGGCAATACGCCCATCATCGTTGCATAAGCTGAACTGAATAGCATGGCCGATTCACGACCATGAAATTGCGCCAGTTTTTTCTCAAGCTCGCTATGCGGCTGGTAAGTACCACTGATAAAACGGACCGCACCGGGGCCTACGCCGAATTTTTCTGCGGCATCCGTTTCCGCTTTTATAAGCTTCGGGTTGACTGCAAGCCCCAGATAGGAATTTGAATTCATGCGCAGGAAAGGTTTATCGCCCTGCCCTTCCAGAAAATATCTTGGACCAAAGCCATCTCTCGCTGCTTTCATGCCGGTAACGACTTTCTCACACCCCTTGCTGAGCCCCTGGTGTTGTAATTCGGTTAATTTTTGAGTGAATAAAGGTTCTATTTTTGTTAGTGACACGACACCTTTGCCTCCGTTTATTTATTACCACATTTGGCCGCAATTTTCGCCAGCATATCTTCGACCATTGCGGCTAAGTTATATTCAGCCTGCCAGTCCCACTCGGCTCTGGCAGCGCTATCGTTCATGTGTTTGGGCCAGGAATCGGCAATCGCCTGACGGACAGGGTCAATGCTGTAACTGATAGTAAACTCAGAAATATGTTTTTGTATTTCCGCCGCCAATTGCTGCGGGGTAAAACTCATTGCCGTAACATTAAATGCGTTTCTATGTCTTAACCGCTGGCTGTCCGCTGTCATTAATTTAATGGCGGCGTTAATCGCATCAGGCATGTACATCATATCAAGTTGCGTATCGGCGTGAAGAAAACAATCATAATGCCGGGTTTTTATTGCCGCATAAAAAATATCCACGGCATAATCTGTGGTTCCTCCGCCCGGCAGGGCTTTGCTGGAGACCAATCCAGGGTATCTCAAGCCGCGAGTATCGACGGCAAAGCGATGATAATAATAATCACAAAGCAGTTCCCCTGAAACCTTGGTAATGCCATACAGGCTGGTGGGCCGCTGCACGGTATCCTGTGGCGTATCCATGGCTGGCGCACCCGGACCAAAAGCAGCAATGGAACTGGGAAAGAATACGGCACAGTGGTGTAGTCTGGAAATTTCAAGCACGTTAATCAGGCCGTTCATATTGATGTCCCAGGCCTGCTGCGGTTTTTCTTCAGCAACAGCGGACAGCAACGCAGCAAGATGAAAAATCGTATCGCAGTTATTTTCTTCAACGAGTTGATGAAGTGCGATTGCATCGCGCACATCCAATTGGCAATAAGGCCCGAATTGCGTCAATTCACTTGAGGCTGGTTTTTTGTGTCCTACGGCAACCACATTAGCTGAGCCATAGTTTTCGCGCAACGCAATGGTTAATTCCGAACCGATTTGACCCGTTGCCCCCGTTATCAGTATCTTTTTCATTTGCACACCATGGTTTTACCGAATCTACAGCCAACGCACAAAACCTACAAACAACGTCATTCCGGCAGGGATTGCCGGAATCCAGAAGCCAAGGATGGCGTGTTGAGATTACATCCTTGTAGCCTAGTTACCGGCAATCCCTGCCGGCATAACGATTTCTTGCGAATAACTGAAGTATCTTACTAATCAGGTTATCAATTCACTTGTACCCCGCCAACTCAACATAACCCTGGCCTGAAACAGGCTTACCGTTTTTTGTGCCGTTAACGCTGACTGCGCCTTCCCAATAACGATAACTGACATTGAGT
>NQJG01000253.1 GCA_002256465.1 Methylococcaceae bacterium NSP1-1
TTACCGTTATCAATTGCTGCTTCAAAACACCAGACGTCAGGAACTACATGTTTTGCTTGATGTGTTGATACCGGAAATTTCCAAACTCAAACAGGCAAAAAAAGTACGCTGGTCACTGGATGTGGATCCGGTGGATTTGTATTGATATTGCTAATTATTAGCTAAATCAGTCACTGAGGCACTGATTGGATATAATGTTATAGTACACAAAACATTCGAGGGGGGAACAAAGGGCAATGGCTAAAAATAATAACGAAAAACATAAAATAGTGATTGTTGGCGGCGGGGCTGCAGGGCTTGAGCTGGCTACCCGTTTAGGTCGTAAACTGGGTAAAAAAGGTCTGGCCGAAGTCACGTTGATTGATGCGACATCAACACATATCTGGAAGCCGTTGCTGCACGAAGTGGCCGCAGGTACGCTGGATGAATCCGAACAGGTTGAATATCTGCCCCAGGGGTATCGCAATCATTTCCTTTTCAGATTAGGCAAAATGGAAGGTTTGGATAGAAAGAAAAAGGAAATTTATGTCAGTCCAACGTTGAGTGATAGCGGCGAAGAGCTTATTCCGGGGCGTACCTTTAGTTACGATACTCTTGTCATGTCGGTTGGCAGCGTCAGTAACACGTTTAATATTAAGGGTGTCGCAGAACATTGCCTGTTTCTGGATACCACCTCACAAGCTTTTAAATTTCAAAAGCAATTGTTTGAATCCTATTTGAAAAGTTATATAGGTAAAGACAACATGAATGTTAAGCCTTTGTCTATCGCTATTGTCGGAGCAGGGGCTACGGGTGTTGAATTGGCAGCACAATTGCACGAGGTAACTAATGTGCTGGCGATTTATGGGTTAAACGAGAAAAGTACCGTAAAACTGACCATTATTGAGGCAGCAACCCAATTATTACCTGCTTTACCGATTAAGTTGGCCACCGCCACACAACAGCAACTCGTTAGTCTGGGTGTTGACCTTAAAATGGGCAGGCGTGTTACCGAAATAACCAGAGAAGGCATCACCACCCATGATGGTGAATTCATTGAAGCCGACCTGAAAGTTTGGGCGGCAGGCATTAAAGCACCGGATTGGATGAAGAATCTGGATGGACTGGAAACCAACCACATCAATCAGTTGGTGGTAGATAGCACCTTAAAAACCAATGACGATGACATTTTTGCAATGGGTGATTGTGCAGCCTGTGTTTGGCAAGGTCATAACGGCAATGTACCTCCCCGGGCACAAGCGGCGCATCAACAGGCATCCGCTTTATGCAAATCGATTGTCAATCGCTTAAAAGGCCGCCGTCTGGTGAATTTCGTTTATTATGATTACGGCTCCCTGGTTTCATTGGGCAAATACACCACGGTCGGCAATTTGATGGGTAATTTGATGGGTACGGTCAGTATCGGCGGATTTATTGCCAAAGTGGTTTATCTGTCTCTTTACAAGATGCACCAGGTGGCCATCCATGGCTATTTCAGAACGGCCATGTTGACGCTTTCCAATGCCTTCAGGCGCAGTGTTTATACCAAAATAAAAATGCACTAGAATTTTTTTAAACCTCAAAAAGATCAAGAATATGTTTGAAATAGAATACGAGTTTGGCGAAGAAGATTTAATTCATTTTAATGAAATACAGTTCATGAGAAATGAAGAGATACAACACAACATTAAGAAAAATCGCTGGGTAGTACCAGGTGTCATGGGGCTTATCGGCGGTTTTTATTATTTTTATTATGGTGATACCAAATCATCGGCATACGTCCTTGTTTTGGCGGCTCTCTGGGCGTTGTTGTCACCCAAGATCATGATGCTGGATTTACGCCGGCAAATCCTCAAAAACTATACCAATAAAGAAAAAAGCAATTTGTTCGGTACTTATACCTTGAGCATAGATCCTGCAAATCCCAATTATCTGCTGGAGAAATCACCCAGCGGCAAAAATAAAATGGCTTGGTCTGAATTAGTCAGGGTGGAATATGGCAAACGTTATGTTTATATCTACATTAGTTTGAACACCGCGCTGGTTATTCCGGTAGATAAGGTAAAAAAGGGTAATCTTGAGCAGTTTGCCGAACAGGCGGAAAAGATGATTGAGAGGTTTGCGTAGGGTGTGCAGGCTTTTTTGCCCACAGGAAGATAAGAAAAAGGTGGGCAGAAAAGCGTTGCCCACCCTACACGACTACACGACTACACGACTGAATATGCGACAAAATGGTTTTTTAATCGACAACTGATGTTGTATAAATCACGTTAGTTTATTTGGAGAAACCATGGACAGAATGAATGGAATAGAAATATTGAATGAAAGCAATCTTGATGGCT
>NQJG01000254.1 GCA_002256465.1 Methylococcaceae bacterium NSP1-1
TTAAAGTGCTTTGTGTCATTTTACTTGGGCCTTTTAATTCCAGCCTAAACTCCGAAAAAGTTGGACTGGAAAAAGTGATGATGGTTAAAGTTTGAGTGAATTGAATTCAGGTATCAAGTGTTAATTCAACAGCCGGTTTCAGTAAACTATACGAAAACTAAAAAAAAATTCGTGAATCCGTTAGAATTGGAAAATTTCAAATTTTTTATTGTTAGGAAATGATGCGATCAATAAACCTGGCTATTCGGATAATTGTTAATATTTTATTAATTCTTCAATTATTTAGTGTGAGTTTTGTTTATGCGAAAGCTAAACAAGCTATTAATATTGCTTATTTGACACAAGAGCAGAACGCACCGCCTCCGCTATCCAATTTGGATCCTTTTATAAAAAACAAAGGGATTATAGGGGCGGAACTGGGTATTGATGATAACAATACCACCGGAGAATTTACCGGGCAGCAATTTAATTTGAAAAAATTTATTGTGCCGCTGGAGGGTAATGTTGCTGATACCTTTAATAAAGAACTCGCCAATAAATTTCAGTATGTTGTGGTTAATTTGTCTGCTGATCAGATAAACCGGCTCGCTGATTTGCCTGCTGCAAAGCCAATGCTGTTATTCGATGTTGCAACAGTGGATGATGCATTACGCAACGAACAGTGCCGCAGTAATGTATTGCATATTTTACCGAGCAGAGCCATGCGGGCTGATGCCCTGGCGCAATATATGATGAAGAAACGCTGGACAAAGTGGTTCCTGGTCATTGGTCCTGCTCAGGAAGACCGTTTATTTGCCGATGCCGTCAAGCGGGCTGCCAAGCGTTTCGGTATGGAAATAGTGGCAGAAAAAAACTGGGAGCATACCTATGATGCCAGGCGCACGGCTCAATCGGATGTGGCTGTCTTTACCCAGGCCGATGACTATGATGTCTTGGTAGTTGCTGATGAACAAGGCCAGTTCGGCGAATATCTTGACTACCGGACCTGGATTCCACGACCCGTGATAGGCACTCAGGGTCTGATTGCGACGGCATGGCATAGAACTCATGAGCAGTGGGGTGCGGTGCAGATTCAAAACCGCTTCAAGGAAAAAGCAGGGCGCTGGATGGAGGAGCAGGATTATGCGGCTTATTTGGCCGTTAGAGCAATCGGCGAGGCGGCTACACGCACTCAGTCCGATGATTCAAAGCGGGTTAAAGACTATATGATGAGCGAGGCGTTTGCATTGCAGGGGTATAAAGGCACTCCTTTATCGTTTCGATCCTGGGATGGACAGTTGCGGCAGCCTGTTTTGCTGGCAGCACCCAGGTCATTAGTTGCCGTCGCTCCGATTGAAGGGTTTCTGCACCCAAAAACGGAACTGGATACGTTAGGTTATGATCAACCTGAATCGCAATGTAAATGGGAAAAATGATAATGAAAAAAATGGGTTTAAGTTTGTTTTTATCACTTGTATTAGCAGGAACAGTGCAGGCTGAAACTGTTTTTGTTACGTTGGAAAAAGATAATGCGCTGGCCGTGGTTGATCCGATTGAGGGCAAGCTAATCAAGACGGTGCCGGTAGGTCAGCGTCCCAGAGGCATTGCCATCAGTCCGGATAATAAGTTTTTGTATATTGCAACCAGTGACGACAATGCCATAAAGATTTTTGATGCCGAAACGTTGAAAGAAGCCGGGAAATTACCGTCTGGCGATGACCCCGAGACCTTTGCGTTAAATCCCAAGGGTGATCGGCTTTATGTATCAAACGAAGACGATAGCATGGTGACCGCTATTGATATTGCCAAGAAAAAAGCCATCAAGCAAATCAAGGTGGGTGTAGAGCCCGAAGGGATCGCCGTTAGCCCTAATAATCGCTGGCTTGTCAGCGCCTCTGAAACGACCAATATGGTGCACTGGATTGATACCAAAACCAACGCTATCGTAGAAAATACCCTGGTTGATCCGCGTCCGCGTGCGCTTAGCTTTACAGCGGATAGTCAACAACTGTGGGTAACTTCAGAAATGGCGGGAACGTTAATGATTCTGGATGCCAAGACCAAACAAATCATCAAAACTGTCAAATTTGAGGTTTCAGGGGTTACTGCCGATAAAATTCAGCCTGTAGGCGTTGTCATTGATAAAGAAAGGGGCAGGGGCTATGTGGCTCTGGGGCCTGCAAATCGTGTGGCGGTTATTAATGCACAAACGTTTGAAGTGGAAAAAGTGCTGTTGGTTGGCCAACGGGTATGGAATCTGGCTTTTTCGCCCGATCAAAAACGACTCTATACCACTAACGGCACCAGTAACGATATTTCCATTATTGATCTGGATAGT
>NQJG01000255.1 GCA_002256465.1 Methylococcaceae bacterium NSP1-1
AGAGGCTTTGGGGCTTTCTCGTTGCATTATCATCCTGCTCGTGTAGGACGAAACCCAAAAACTGGAGAGTTCTTAAATTTATCAGCTAAATATTTACTCCATTTCAAGCCGGGTAAAGAGCTAAGGGTGCGTGTGAATCAATCAAGGCTTGCATGCCAGATTAGAAAAGAGGATCAACATTGATAACGGTTGAAAGACTGCCAAGTCCTATCGGATAAACTGCAAGATAATTTTTCTGGCAGACTATTTTACGGCGCACAAGAGGCTTTCATTTATTTATGATTAATAGATCAAATTTCAGCAATTGATTAATCTTCTTTTTCAGCTCTTCTTTTAATTCCGCCAGTTCCAGCACCTCAATCAACGTCAGCGCGGTGCTGAAACAAACCTTGTAGCCGGCTTCTATGGCTCTAAGACCCAGGTTGTTTTTGGCTAAATTTAGGGGGTAGTGTTAAATATGGGCTAACTTTTCCAAAGAATGAATAATTTTGCCTGCCTGCAAGGTATGGGTAACTCGACCTGTCATGGTCTGCCCCCAAAACGGTGTATTAAGCCCCTGACTTTTCCAATTGCCTGAATTAACTTGCCACTCTAATTCCGGGTCAAAAATACATACATCCGCGGCGAAACCAACAGTTAATGCACCGCTGTTTATATGCAGAACTCGTGCCGGATTTTCGCTCAGTGAGGCTATACCCTGTTCCAGAGTTATGGAACTTTGCGCTACCAATTTAAGCATTAATGGCAATAGAGTTTCCAATGACGAAACGCCGGGCTCTGTCTCTGGAAATGCGCCCAGCTTGGCATCTATATCATGCGGCTGATGATCGGAACAAATACTGTTGATAGTGCCGCTGGCCAAACCCTGCCTTAGATATTGCTTGTCTGCTTCGGTACGGAAGGGAGGCAATACATGATAGTTGCTATCAAATGGAATCATGTCATTTTCTGTCAGATGCAATTGATGTATGGCAACATCCGCGCTCACTTTCATTCCATATTTTTTTGCCTGATGTATCTTAATCACTGATCGTTTACAGCTGAGCTGTCCGAAATGTACACGACAGCCAGTCAGCACGACTAATTCAAGACACTGTGCCAAAGCTATCGTTTCCGCCTCTTCTGGAATACTTGGCAAACCATAACGAGTTGCGACAGCGCCTTCATGAGCGCAACCGTTATTGCCCAGCCAATAATCGTTGGGCCGAAACATAACCAACAAATCATGGCTTGCTGCATATTCCATTGCCCGCCTTAAAATGAGCAGATTTTTCACTGGCTGATTGGCATTACCGACTGCGATACAACCGGCCTGCTTGAGCGATAACATAGAGCTTAATTCTGTGCCTTCCAATTTCCGGGTCAACGCCGCAATCGGATAGATTTGTGGGTAGTTGGCTTTTTCCGACAATTCCTTGACAAGTTCTGCAACAGCGGGTGTATCAATGATCGGGCTCGTATCCGGCTGTAAACACATGGTAGTAACACCACTACGTGCAGCTGCAACCGTTTCACTAGTGAAAGTCGCTTTGCGGCTTTGTCCAGGTTGGCGCAACCGGGTACTTAAATCTATAAAACCCGGGCAGACTATTTGATCATGCGCATTAATGGTTATATCAGGTTTAAAACCTGCGGGCTGGTTGGTTACCGAAACGATTTTACCGTCAGCTATATATACACAACCGATACGATTTATGTTGTTGGCTGGATCGATTATTCTTCCCTGTTTAATATGTATTTGGCTCATCACATGACTCCCTGTTTCTGCATAGCCATGGCCATAATGGCCATACGAATGGCTATGCCATTGCTAACCTGTTTGAGTATGACTGACTGCGGGCCATCGGCAACTTTTGAATCAATTTCAACGCCCCGGTTAATGGGGCCCGGGTGCATGACGATAGCGTCGGGTTTGGCGATTTTCAGTTTATCTTCAGTCAATCCGAAACATTTAAAATATTCGCTTTCACTGGGTAATAACGCCGAGCTCATGCGCTCTTTCTGTAAGCGCAGCATAATAATGACATCAATATCCTTAAGCCCTGCGGTCAAATTATGTGAAACATTCACACCTAAACTTTCAACATGCGAGGGCAACAGGGTCTTGGGGGCAATCACCCGGATTTCAGCCGCTTCCAAAGTATTCAATGCCTGAATCTGTGATCTGGCGACTCTGGAATGTAGTATATCGCCAATAATTGCCACTCTTAGATTAGAGAAATCCTTTTTTATTTGCCGGATAGTAAACATATCCAGCATGGCCTGAGTGGGATGAGCATGTTGCCCATCACCCGCATTAATAACGCTGATATGGGGTTCCGTGACGAACCACAAACATATCGACAAACATCGCTTCCAGATTGCGTATGGTATCGAGCAGGCTTTCACCCTTGGATGTTGAAGAAGTCGAAATGCTCATACTTAACACATCGGCAGACAGACGCTTGGCGGCTAATTCAAAGGTCGTTCGTGTGCGAGTGCTGTTTTCAAAAAACAGATTGACGATAGTTTTGCCCCGCAAAAGCGGCACTTTTTTAATCTGTTGATCATTCATGCCGATAAAAGATTCGGCTATATCGAGAATTTCTGTCAACAGGCTTTTGTTCAAACCTTCAATAGTCAAAAAGTGCTTAAGTTTGCCTTCCGAATTTAACTGGAGGTTATCAGTCATAATTTATGCTGCCGCATCTAATGTTTGCAGATGAATAGCCAGGGGTTCAGGGCCGGTTAATTTGATCCGCTGACCTGCAGTCAGGGTGACACTTTCCCCGACGCAATCAGGACACAATGGAATTTGTCTGCCATCGCGCTCTATCAACACCGCCAAAACCACTTGATTTGGCCTGCCATAATCAAAAATCTCATTTAGGGCAGCGCGAATTGTTCTTCCGGTATAAAAAACATCATCTACCAGAATAATATTGCGGCCTTCAATTTGCGGCGGC
>NQJG01000003.1 GCA_002256465.1 Methylococcaceae bacterium NSP1-1
CATTACGCATTCAAATTTATGCGCGTGATGTCAGCATTACCCTCGAAGTCGCTAAAGCTACCAGCATTCTCAATGTTCTACCCGCGACTATCACCGATATTATTGATGATGAAGAGGGACAGAGTGTGGTGCGTCTGCAAGTCGGTAACCAGCCATTGTTAGCGCACATTACCCGCAAATCAGCACACTTACTAAGTTTGAAAACTGGCATGACCGTTTATGTGCAGATTAAAGGCACATCAATATTAAATTAACCAACTGGAGTTTTATCATGAAAGCAAGTACGCGAAATCAATTTACTGGAACAGTCAGTGAAGTCCGTATCGGTGCGGTTAATGCCGAAGTCCATATTCGTTTGCAAGGCGGCGAAACCATTGTTGCCGCTATTACCAAAGAATCCATTGAATCATTGGCAATTAAAGAAGGTATTAAGGTCATTGCGTTAGTTAAAGCCTCACAAATTGTTATCGTGACTGATTTTGGTGGTTACAAATTTTCAGCGCGTAATCAGCTAAAAGGCACAGTGAATCACGTTAAACTGGGTACAGTTAACGCTGAAGTCGATATTGTCTTAAGCGGTGGTGAACAAATTGCCGTTACTGTGACCAACAACAGTGTGGAAACCTTAGGTTTGCACGAAGGTCAAGCTGCTACGGCAATCTTCAAAGCAGGTGCGGTTATTTTAGCGGTCGCTAATTGATGTTTTGGGTAACGTTCTGATCAAAAATCAAGCTCGATTTTTTAGCGGCGGCTTCTTTCTCGTGATTGATTCGCGTTGCCGCTTGCTCATAAGACTCGCCAATCCGTGCTAATCTCTCGATTTCTGACACCGCCACACCGAAAATAATTTTTTCTTTAGGCTTAGGTACTTTTTTCGGATTTTTGGATGTTTCTGGCTGTTTTTCGGCAAAGGTAAAGATTAAATGCGTGACATTGCGCCCCGTTTTGCGCTGTGTCCATGTCACTTGATAATTTGAATGGGTGTTGATGTCTTTAACAGCGGGGTCTATAACATATTTTTTAAAGTCTTTGATGGAAGAATATTTATCACCAATTTGAAATTGTTTTTTTAGCCAGTCAATTTCAATTTCTCGCTTACCTGTGATTTTCCATTGCATTAACAATTCATACAAGCGAATGCCATAAATTGAACTCATCGCGCCGATATGCTCAAGTTGATAAAAAGTAAAATTCCCTGTTAATTCACTTAAATAAGGCAGCAAAAGCGGAGAAAAAAATAGGCTTATTTTTCCTAAGTCTGGGTAGTAATTAATTGCACTAATCCAGCGCGTTTTGGTGTATTTGAGAAATTTATCGGTAGGGTCTGGATTGTCAATAATCACATAACGCTCAAAAAGTTGCTCTGAAATCTTTTTTAAAGTTTGATAGGTCTTATCTAGGCTAATACCAAATTGAGCAGAAAATTCCTTTGCAGTCACTTCAAAACGTTCTGTCGCCAACAAGGGTTTGCTTGAACTAACCTTAGCGATACAGGACAAAATCAGTCGTTGTTCATTAAGACTCAGTTTGTAACCCGCCTCAATAACTTTGTTCGATTTATAAACGATTAAATTATTTTTAGTCATAAAATTTTAGTATCAACAAAGCAATAAAAGGAGTTTAATTATTAAGCACCTTAAAAACAACTTATTTCTCCCCTTATAAACAACCTATTTCTCCCTTTAAACAACCTATTTCTCCTATTAAGCAACCTATTTCTCCCTTAATGACCTCATAACATATTGAAAATAAAATAAAATTAGGTTCGTAAAATCTTTTAAAAGCTTTAAAAGATCATAAAAAGGATACGCTTAACTTTTGCGTACATTTTATCTTTGTTAGTATTAAAACCACTTACCCGACCGAATCAAGTCATCGAACTAATAGTCTTGCGGAAGCGGGTGAGTGCAAGTACAAAAAAAACACTGCCAATCACAAACAAGCTGAGAAATTGTGACCAAACGATGCTGATACCAGCACCACGATACAAAATAGCTTGAGCGAGGGAAATGAAGTGAGTAGTGGGTGTCGCCAGCATGATGTTCTGAACCAGTTCAGGCATACTCTCGCGTGGAGTCATACCACCAGATAGCATTTCTAGCGGTAACAAGATGACCAGTAATAACAATCCGAACTGTGGCATCGAGCGTGCCACTGTACCCAGCAAAATACCCAGCGAAGTGCTAGTGAATAGGTAGAGTGCCATACTAGCGACAAACAGGGCTAGCGAACCTTGAAGCGGTACTTCAAGCAATCCCTGCACGACAATAATGAGCGATGCTGTTGATATTACAATGACGACCAATCCCATAGACCACACTTTCGCAAGCATGATTTCAAACGGGGTTAGCGGCATGACCAAGAGATGCTCTATAGTGCCGTGTTCACGTTCTCGAATCAGCGCGGCACCTGTGAGAATAATGGACAATGCGGTGATACTGTTGACCAGTTCCATTACCGAGCCGAACCATATCGCGCTTTGATTCGGATTAAACTGCACGCGTGTTTCCAGTTCAACAGGCAACGTCACGAGTGCGCGATGACCCTGAACAAATGTCGATACTTCGCCATTAACAATGGTCTGTACATAGCTGTTGCCGATAAAAGCTTGTGCGATGCGGGTGGCATCGACATTGAGCTGAATCGTCGGTTGCCGTCCTGCCAATAGGTCACGTTGAAAATTGGGCGGAATATCCAACACGAAGGTGTAGAGACCTGCATCCATGCCCGGATCGGCGGCGTACTGATCGATAATGACGGGTGTCATAAAATGCGGTAGATAAAAAGCATTGATGATTCGTACCGATAAGGGCGAGTTGTCTTCATCAACGATGGCGATAGGTGCTTTGTTTAACGATTGCGGAAGACCGCTGGCGACGATATATATCTGACCACTGAACGAGAAGCCGATAATAATCAACATCAGGGTATCGCGCCCTAGGCTGCGTATTTCCTTAATGCCCAGATGAAAAATATTGAGCAGGGTGAGCATGGTTAACGCTCCTGTTTATTGAGCAGTGAAACGCTCAAGCCGACAACGATCAAAATCGATAAAGCTAACGGCAACAAATATTGACTTAAATCAGCGAAACCCAGTGCTTTAGAAAAAGTGCCTCGGCAGATGGTTAAAAAATGCGTGCCGGGAAAAATATCACCTATCAAACGTGCGCCACCTTCTAGCGACGATACGGGGTCTATCATGCCAGAAAATCGATTGGAAGGAATAAAAGTAGCGATAAAGGTGGCGAAGATGGCTGCAATCTGGCTGCGCGTAAAAACTGAAATCAGCAAACCAAAACCAGTAGAAAATGCCACATACAGCAATGCGGCTACGGTCAACAGCAGAAAGTCACCTTTGTGTGGCACACCGAAAACCCACACCGCCATTGCGCACAGCAAAAAGAAATTGACCATGCCCATCGCAATGTAAGGCAGTTGTTTGCCCACCAAAAATTCCAGTTTGGTGACTGGGGTGACGTACAGATTCAGGATAGAACCGAGTTCCTTTTCTCGCACCACGCTGAGTGCGCTGAGCATGGCAGGAACTAGCATTAACAAGATTGGAATCACTGACGGCACCATAGCGGGCAGGCTCTTAACATCAGGATTGTAACGAAAACGGGTTTCAATGTTCATCAAGCTAGCAGGTATTGGTTTGGTAGTGTGGCGACGTGCCTGTTCCAGTAGCCACGTTTGGTGCATTGCCTGTACATAACCGCGAATGTTTTCGGCACGAGTCGGCATCGCACCGTCTATCCACGCACCGATTTTGACGCTATTACCGCGTTGCAAATCGCGAGCGAAGTTAGGTGGAATTTCCAATGCCAGACTCAATTCGCCGCTACGCATACGGCGGTCGAGCTGTTCGTAATCGGTAATCGGTGGCTGAGCGATAAAGTAGCGTGATCCGCCGAGGTCGAGTATGTAGTTGTTGCTGAGCGTGGTTTGGTCGCGGTCAAGTACCGCAAAACGCAAATTCTCGACATCCATCGTAATACCGTAACCGAAAGTAAGCATCAAAAACAAAGTGCCGAACAACGCGATTAAAGTACGAATGGGGTCGCGGCGCAACTCGATGGCTTCGCGTCTGCTGATACTGAACAAACGCAACAGGCTAAAGCGGCTATCAGTGGGGGCTGTGTACTGGTCTGCGGTCGTGGGCAGCGGTATTTCCGATTCGCTGACGGACGGCTCATCAATACCCACAGCGTCTTGCAGATAAGCGATGAATGCTTGTTCCAACGTGGTGTGCCCACTGCGCTCGACTAGCTTAGTCGGCGTATCGCTAGCTAGGATTTTTCCTGCGTGCATCAGTGAGATGCGGTCACACCGTTCAGCTTCGTTCATAAAGTGGGTAGAGATAAAAATTGTCACTTGGTCACGGCGGGAGAGATCAATGATTAGCTCCCAGAATCTGTCTCGTGCCACTGGATCGACACCAGAGGTCGGCTCATCGAGAATCAATAAGTCTGGTCGGTGAATGACGGCAACCGCCAGCGACAGACGCTGGCGTATCCCCAAAGGCAATGCGTCGGGCAAGCTGTTCATGGCACTATCAAGCATGAAACGCTGCCCCATTTCAGCGATACGAGCGGGAATATCGGCTGCGGGCAAATGGAACAATCGGGCGTGCAACTCCAAGTTTTGCCGCACAGTCAGTTCGCTATACAGCGAGAAGGCTTGCGACATATATCCGACCCGTTTGCGCGTCGCCATATCGTTCACATCAATGGTTTGACCGAATAGCCGCGCTTCTCCTTCGCTGGGTGACAATAATCCCGTTAGCATTTTCATCGTGGTTGATTTACCACAGCCGTTAGAGCCAAGAAAACCAAATATTTCGCCGCGCTCGATACGCAGACTGACATTATCAACCGCCACGAAATCATCGAAACGCATCGTTAGACCATCTGCTTCAATAGCGATTTCCGCTGTGCCGCTATGGGTATCGCGCGGTGGAATGACGATTGCTTTGTGACCTTCGCGTTTTTCATTTGGCAGTAGGCGTATAAAAGCCGCTTCCAAACTGTCGGTTTTAGTCTGCGCCCGTAACTCTGCGGCGGTGCCAGTAGCAAGTATTCTGCCCTCATCCATAGCCACCAGCCAATCGAAGCGTTCCGCTTCGTCCATGTAAGCGGTGGAAACCAGTACGCTCATACCCGTCCGTCGTGTCCGCAGTCGTGCAATCAGTTCCCAGAACTGAGCGCGTGATAGCGGATCAACACCCGTTGTAGGTTCATCCAATACCAACAAGTCAGGGTCGTGAATCAGTGCGCAACAAAGGGCAAGTTTCTGTTTCATGCCGCCTGATAATTTACCTGCGGGGCGATCATGGAACGCGGTCAAACCGGTACTGGCTAGCAATTCAGTGATACGTTGCTGACGCTCAGCCTGTTTGTGACCGAACAAGCGACCGAAGAAGTCGATATTCTCAAAGACCGACAACGTGAGATAGAGATTTTTGCCTAAGCCTTGTGGCATATAAGCAATACGAGGACATACGGCACGACGATGGGCAGCGTCGGCGATGTCGCCACCCAACACGTTAATTTTACCATTTTGCAACTTGCGTGCGCCCGTCATCAACGACATCAAACTGGATTTACCCACACCATCGGGACCGATTAGCCCGACCATACGATTGGCAGGAATATCCAGACTGAGATTATCCAAGGCGAGCGTGTCACCATAACGCAGACTCACGCCTTGCACACGAATGACAGGTGCAGCCAAGGTGTCCGTGTTCATTTCGGCAACTTGATTTCGAGGTTAGCAGGCCATTCGATGGCTGGGTCGAGTTTAATGTACGCCATGCCAGATACACCTGTCTTAACCTGTTGAATATGCTGTTTTAATAGTTCAGGATCAATTCGAGCGCGGACGCGGAACATCAGCTTGAGGCGTTCGCTATCCGTCTCCACTGTTTTCGGCGTAAACTGAGCAACGCTAGCGACAAAACTGGTCTTGGCTGGAATGACGTTATTTGGTAGCGCGTCAAACACTAGGCGAATGTCGCTGCCTAATGCAACCTTGCCTGCTGCCTCGGTGGGGAGGAAGAAGGTCATATAAACATCGGACAAATCTACCATATTGAGTATACGACCACCCGCATCCAGCACTTCGCCCGCTTCAGCGACACGGTACTGCACACGACCATCGCGCGGTGCTTTCAGTTCATTGTCATTAATATCTGCTTGTAGACGCGCGACCGTTGCTTTGACGGCTTCAATGACCGATTGCGCCTGTATCACTTGTGATTTTGCGGCATCAATGGCTGCTCGCGCGGCGGCGACCTGAGCGATGGCGGTATCAATCCCTGCTTTCATACCCAACACGCGGGCATGATTGTCATCCACTTCCTGTTGTGGCATCGCGCCTTCGCCAACCAGTCGTTGCGAACGGTTTAGCCTTTTTTCCGCCGCATCAAATTCGGCTCGACGTTGGGCAACGACCGCTTGCGCGGCGGTGTATTCGCTCTCGCGTTGAATAACGATGGATTTTGCTGTTTGATAGGCATTCTCAGCTTCGCGGACTTTGGCTCGCGCTTCCGCTTGTTGAGCCTGTAATACTTGGGTATCCATACGAGCCAATACTTTACCCGCTTGGACGAAATCACCTTCTTTTGCCATGATTTCGACTATACGACCTGCGGTTTTGGTGGCGATATTAATTTCTGTTGCCTCAATTCGACCATTGCCCGCTACGATGCCGACAGGCAAACCAACAGGGCGCAATGTCCACCATAATGCAAACGCAGCCGCAAGAACGATGCTGATTAGAATTAACGTCGATGTAGTCTGTTTACTCATAATTCCCCTTTGGCGTTTGCACCGCCGCCCAGTGCTTTGTAAACGGCAATCAGATTAGTAGATGTCGCTGCTTGAGAACGGGCTAGCTCGATTTCGGCAATATAGAGGACACGCTGCGCATCCAGTACATCCAGAAAGGAGATGACACCTTCTTTATAACGCAGTTGCGACAGACGTACCGATTCCTGCAAATCGACCACCGCACTAGACAATGTCTGTCGACGAATTTCTTCTTTAAGATAACGGGTCAGCGCAGTTTCGGTTTCCGCAAGTGCATCCAGTACCGCCTTTTCGTAAGTCAAATAAGCTTCTTTTTGCTTAGCGTCGGCAAGGTCAATTCCCGCCTGAATTCGCCCGAAATTCAATAAGGGTTGTATCAGATTGGCGGCAGTACCATAAGAAAAAGCTGCCGATTTGAATAGAGCTTCAACATCCGTATTGCGCAGTCCTAAAAAAGCAGACAGTGATATTTTTGGAAACAGCTCCGCGATTGCAGCTCCTTGCATTGCTGTTGCTGCCGCCAGCTGGCGTTCAGCAACGCGAATATCGGGGCGACGGCGTATAGTTTCGGCTGGCGTAGCTAAAACCCTTCGCCCAGTTGCTAGCGGAACTGCGCCCGATGGTTTCAGTTCAGTTGATAAACTAGCGGGTTTTTGTCCCACCAAGACTTCGAGTTGACGCAAGGCAGCAACCAAATTGGCTTCCAATGCTGGAATCTGGGCGGCAGTACTTTCAGTCTGAGCGCGAGCGCGTACTACATCGTGACGCGCATTAACGCCTTCGTTGAAAAGTTTCTCGGTCAGCTCTAGCGTGTGGCGTTGCGATTCCAGATTCGAGCGAGTGATACTTAGCTGATTTTGTAGACTGCGGTAATCAATGTAACTGCGTGCCAGTTCAGCGGTCAGTATCACCAATGATTGACGATATTGTTCACCAGCCGCGTCAAGATCGGCAGATGCCGCTTCTAGTCGCCGTTGCTGACGACCAAACAAATCAATTTCCCATAGCGCATCAAAACCCAATTCGAACATATTGTATTTAATACCGGGTGCTAAACCGGGAAATGGATTTTCGTTACGTTGCGCCCCCGTCTTGATATTGACCGTCGGAAATAATTCAGCACGAGTGCCACTCCGTTCAGCACGCGCTTGGTCGATACGGGTCAGGGCGATTTTAATATCTAAATTCCCCGCTAACGCCTTATCCATCAAGCGATTCAGTTGGGCATCACCAAAACTTTTCCACCAGTTTCTCAAATCTTCAGCATTAGCCTGTTTTAAATCTGCGCTCGATTCAGCCTGCCAATGGCTTGGAACTGACGGAGTAACTTCGTGATAATCCGGTCCCATCGTACATCCCGTTAATCCGCTGAGAACCAGTAACCCGCAGATTTTATGTATCATGACCATGTCCTTTGAGAAATAAAGAAACTATTCAGATATTATTTTTCCTCACTGCTCAGACCCACGGCAAACCCATCAGGCAGCGGAAATATTGATCGTCAGTATACTTTATTGCTTTGAGAATAACTTATCGTTTAAGGGTAGTCGGGTAGGAATAACGTATGTAATGGTCAAGTTTTTTCTTTTCAGTATTTTGTCCGGTTTAGTGTAGACACATTAATGGTTTAATGAGGTAGCAGTTAGGTCTCAATTGCTTTTTGATTAAAAGCTTGTTAACTTGCTAGTTAAATTCCCGTTCAGGATTTAATCAATGGCACATCACCCTAGAATGATCATTCTCTGTCAATCACAGTACCTTATCATTCGCGGTAACGATCGTTCCAAGATTTTCTGTCGCGAGGCGGATTATCGCTTTTATCTAAAAAACGTCAGGTGGTCGGCAAAAACCATGCCTACTAGATACAAGCTTTTGTACTGATGCCATCACTGATATTGGATTCAGGCTTCACCTTGATTAAAGCACTTTGTGAAGCAGAGGCTTATGATCATAAAATCGCTTCTGTTCACCTCATTGAAACTCATATTTCTTGGGTATTACTGACCGGACAATATGCCTATAAAATAAAAAAACCAGTCAATTTCGGGTTTCTGGATTTTTCTACGCTAGAGAAACGCCGTTTTTTTTGTCATGAAGAATTAAGATTGAATCAACGCTTGGCTGCCGAGTGGTATCTTAATGTGGTACCGATAACTGGACAAATTGAGCATCCTAAAATGGATGGCACAGGGGAAGCCATTGAATATGCCGTTAAAATGGTTCAGTTTCCTTCAATACAAACACTAAAGGAATTGGGCGAGAGTGGTCAGTTGGGTCGGGATGAAATTGATCAAATTGTTAATATTGTTGCCAATTTTCACAACACCATTGCAATAGCCGATGAACGGTCGCCTTATGGTAATAGCCGCGACATCAAGCATTGGTTTGTTGAGAATTTTTGCCATATCAGACCTTTGCTAGACGATAAATTTCAGTTACTGCAACTTGATGCTATCGAGGCTTGGGGTCATGACGAATGGACTAGCAAGTCGCCATTAATGCAACAGCGTAAACAGCAAGGTTGTGTGCGCGAATGTCACGGTGATTTGCATTTAGGTAACATGACCCTTATCAACGGCAAGATCATCCTATTTGACTGTATTGAGTTTAATCCGATGCTGCGCTGGATTGATGTCATCAGCGAAGTCGCTTTTTTGGTGATGGATTTGTTACATTTTGGCTATCAAGATTATGCTTACCGATTTCTCAATCACTATCTTCAAGACACTGGTGATTACCAAGGACTAACTTTATTACGTTATTATTTGGTTTATCGTGCATTAGTACGCGCTAAAGTGGCTTTATTGCGGATGAATCAAAACCCTGATGTTGATATTTATAAAGAAGTTCGTTCCGAGTATGCCGTTTTTGCCAATTTAGCCGAGCAATTTACCCATGACAGCCAAACAGCATTGATTATTACGCATGGTTTTTCAGGTTCTGGAAAATCTACATTTACAGGTCAACTGGCTGAAAAAATCGGTGCGTTACAAATACGTTCGGATATAGAACGCAAACGGTTATTCGGCTATCGAGCTCAAGAAACTACTGATAGCGGTATCGGTATTTATACGCCGGAAGCGGGGAAAAAAACTTACCAGCACCTTACTGAACTGGCTAAAACAGTTCTTGAAGCCGGTTTTTCTGCAATTATCGATGCAACATTTCTTAAAGCTGAACAACGGAATCTGTTTCGGCAGCTTGCCAGCGAATACTCGGTGAAATTTTTTATCATTGATTTTCAAGCGTCTGATGAAACATTATGCAGCCGACTCAGGCAACGGCGAGATGATGCTTCGGAAGCAACAATTGATGTTCTGTATCAACAGCAGCAATCGGCGGAGCCTTTGTGGGGAGAAGAGCAAAACCATGTAATAACAATTAATACCGAGAGCGATGCTGTACTAGAAACATTGTTAGCCCGTATAAGAAACGTAGAGTCGCACTAAAATGTCTCAATTGCTCAAATCTGATGTATTACATTGCACATTGCTTGTCCTCTGAGGCTGAACAATCCCACAATCAAAAATTAGTTAAATACAGCAGTGGTGTAGGTGCGAATTCATTCGCACCGTGCGGATAAATCCGCACCTCCATCATTTTATTGTACTTTAGCTATAGTCGCGAATATCTGTGACACGTTGTCTTGTGATATTTTTATCGAATTTGAAATAGGCATATTTTTTTAATAGATTCCGCTGTTCTCAGGTGACATCACCCGTTATCTTTAGTTGCATACGCAAATTCTCAAGCTCCTCCATCAAGTCAAGCACCAAGCCAACACCCGCCAAATTAATGCCTAGATCACGCTGTAATCTGAGTGCTGAACGAACCCGTACCAGATTTGCGCCTGAAAAGTGCCAACAATGGATCTCTTTGCCTTCCGGTTCAATGATGCCTTCTTCAACTAGACTAATAACCCAATCGGCATTGACACCACAGGCACGGCATAATTGACCCAGTGTCAGAGAATCATCTTCAATAATCGTTCCCGTGTAGATTAATAATAGGTCGTGTGAGTTCATTGGCACTATACCCCCATAAACTGGCGTGGGTTGAAATCAAGTGTTTGTTGCATAGCTTGGTAAACTGCTTTGGCGTGTTCTGTCGTTGCAGGCGGCAGGACAATTTGCAATACAACAAAAAAATCACCCGGTGTCTTGGCGGGCAGTCCACGACCTGCCAAACGCAGTTTGCTGCCTTGTCTGGAATTAGGCGGTATTTTCAACTCAACAACACTTTCTGGTGTAGGTATTTTAATTTTAGCACCTAAAGCCGCTTCCCAAGGGGTAACGGGAAGATCCATATACACATCGGTTTCAGAAACACGGTAAAGCGGGTGGTTGTTAAATACTATTTCAAGAAATAAATCGCCTGCCTGACCGCTACCTACGCCGGGGTTGCCCTGACCAGCCAGCTTAATATGCTGTCCCTGTTTAATGCCTTTAGGGATTTTAACATTCAGGCTTCTATGTTTCACTTGCAATTGACCTTGGGCATTCATTTCAGGCGTGCTTAGAGAAATATTGCGTGTTGCCCCGTGATAACTATCTTCCAAATCAATATGGATTTTTGCATGACTATCCTGTCCACGCAGAGGTTCACCGTAGTGCCGCCCAGTGTCTGCGGACTGGAATCCTGTGCGTCCAAACAGTTGTTCAAAAAAATCACTAAAGTTGCGGGCATCACCACCCGTGAAACCACCGCCTCTGAATTCAAAGCCTTCATCCCAATTTGGCGGCGGTCTGAAATCCTGACCGGATTTCCAATTCGCACCTAACTGGTTATAAGCCGCTCTTTTCTCAGGATCCTTTAAAACCTCATAAGCTTCGCCTAATTCCTTGAATTTTGCTTCGGCATCCGGTTCTTTACTGACATCAGGATGATACTTTCGTGCCAATTTACGATAGGCGCGTTTGATTTCATCCTGACTGACATCCCGAGAGAGCCCCATGATTTTATAGTAATCTTTATATTGCATATTGAATGGTCTACCTGATTACAATGAAATTTCTGTTAAGAAATCCCCTGCCGAAGAAAGATGACTTTTGCATTATGTATTTAACAACTTAGCACAACTGAGTCTAAAACTGTTAAAAATTATCATTGAAGTTTCGTTAGAGTTCGGTGCGGTCGATATTCTTCACCCTTTAAGCATCAACGATACAAAAATTCATTTTAACGCTGTACCCTGTGCGCCAACCTGATTTTTTTAATGCCTGTTTAGCAGGCTGTTTCTGTTTCCGTTTTCTGGCTTGGTGCTCCATAATCAATAATGCGCCGAAACCACTTACCCAAAGTCTTTCATTTTGGTATTTTTTACGGTCACAAGATTGTTGTCTTTCGATATAGGGGGTTTCGGGCTATTGTTTATCGAGTTTAGAGGAAGCAAGCAAGGCGGGTAATAGAAAAAAACTACAGACAAGAGAATATAAAAGCGCGACCATTAATAATTTACCCATGCCGCTGGTTCCAGGATGTGAAGAAAGAGATAAGGAACCAAAGGCGACAAGCATGGTTGCCGCGCTGAAAAGCACAGCGCGTGCCATGCTGGATTGTAGTGGGTTTTTCAGTCCTGCACGGGCATAAGACACAAAATAGATGGCGTAGGAAACCCCAAGACTCAATAACAGAGGGAGGGCGATAATATTAGCAAAATTTAACGGTAGCTCAATCAGGACAATGGTTGCCAAGGTTAATATGCCAGCAAGAAAAAGCGGCATCATAAGAAGTACCACATCACGCAAACTGCGCAGTATTAAAAAAGATAAGAAAGCAATGGCGAGTAGCGCGTAGAGTCCTGCATGAATAAACGCTCCCGTTATGGTGTGCGCTGATTCTTGAATCGAAATCGGCGCACCTGTCGCATCGGGTACAATTTGCCTAACCGCATCGGTAAAAGCGATCAATGTTTTATAATCGCGTGCATTGCCCTTAGGATAAACTTCAATCAAAACCTGACCTTCTGGCGTAATCCAATCGCGGCGCACATCATCGGTAATTGACTCTATGGTGACGTTTTCGGCGCTCAGGCTTTGCTTGATGGCTTCCAATTTTGATTGCATGACAGTCACGAGGTTGTTCTGCAATCGTTGCAAAAGCACAGGGTCGTGTCGTTCACCAACAGTCTCCAGTGCTTTTGCCAACCTGATAGCCGAGGCGGGTTGATTGGGTAATGCACGCAAACCTTCCACAAGTTTAGGTAAAAGAGCAAGAATCTCAGCATCACTGGGTGGCGTTTGCACTGCGGTCGCTTTTAAGGTTGGCGAAAAAATGGTACTGGCATCACTGATAAGGTCGAGTTTGTCCTCTTGATCTTCAGGTACAAAACTTGCCAAGCTCATCACATGATCAACCTGCGGCAGTTTTTCAAGTGTCCCTACTAGTTCTTGAGCTTCTTTTAAGGAAGGACGCAAAATAGCTATCGTGTAGGTATTAAAGTCAGGGTCTTTCATCGCATCGAACAGCGTCGAAACGGATTCTGTTTGTGGGTCTTTGAGATTTAACGGATCAAAATCAAAGCGCACTTGCGTGGCAATCCCACCGCCGATGACCGCTATCAATAAAGCCATCGCTAAAATTTTGAGCCTATGCGTTTGAATAAAGGCATCGACAGGCGCGGCGCATTTATAACCAACAGATTCTGGTTCGGCAGGTGGACGTGTAAAGGCAAGCAGGGCGGGTAGCAAGGTGATGTTTAGAATAAAGGCGATAATCATACCTGCGCCCGCAATTAAACCCAGCTCAGAAACGCCGCGATAAGCGGTAGGAATAAAGGCAAGAAAACCCAACGACGTTGATCCCGCTGCCATAGTCAGCGGTAAAGCAATAAGCCGCGCTGTTCGCGTCATGGCTTTGGCATGGTCAGGTTCCAGATAATGTTGATCGCGATACCGAACCCCAAACTGAATGCCGAAATCGACCGCAATACCAATAAACATCACTGCAAAGGCAACGGAAATTAGATTCAGCGAGCCAATGGTTGCAAGCGCGAAAGCTGTCGTCGCAATCAGCCCTACAATCAAGGTCAAAAGAATCGGAATGACAATCCGTAAAGAGCGTAACGCCAATAACAAAATGACCAGCACCAGAATACCAGACAGAATCGTGGCAAAGCCTGTGCCTTCGGCAACGCTAGCAAACTCCTCGTCATTCAACGCAACAGAACCCGTTAGCCTGACATGTACCCCGTGATCCGGCGTTAAGTGCAAATCACTGACGACAGCGCGTAGCGCGTTGCTGGAAGCTGCTCCCGGTTCTAAGGCGGTATAATCCAGAACTGGTTTTGTCAGAATAAATTTACGCAAATCACGCGGCAATGGCTTTTGCTCTGGTCCCATGCTTTGCAATGCCAAGGGTTTATCCTGCCCTGCCAGATTAGCTTCAATAGTCGCGGCAATGGTGTTAAAAGGCGCGTCTAGCTGCTTGAAATCGGTTTCTCCCCGTTGAACACCGTCCAGCATCATACTAATCATGCCGAAGAACCCTCGCAGGGAAGGATCACTGCCCAAAATACCCAGCATCGGTTGAGCCTGAATCATTTGGTCCAGAATCGTGTTGATTTCATCCTTAGATAAAAACAGCAAACCGTTTTTAAGGAAAAAAGGAATCTTGTCAGGTCGAACGACTTGCGAAAACCGATCTGGCATCGTGCGTAGTTTTAACGTAAGCGATTCTGCCGCCATCTCGGCAGCATCAGGCGTATCACCGTCAACGACAACAATCAGCAAATCATTTTTTTGCGGAAAGCCTTTCTCAACCGCCGCCTCACGCATACGCCAATCAAGATCAGCAGACATAAGCTGATTAATATCCGTATTAATCTTGAAATGCCCCACAACATACCAGCCCAACCCCAGTGACATAAGAAGGGCAAGCAGCACAAGTACCAACGCGAACCGATGGCTAAAATCAACAAGGCGGGCGATAAATGATGAAAGCAAGATGAAAACTCCAGAGAGGGGGCAAGAACAAGCTGATATTAAATATAGGGTCGATAGACGAAACGGACTATAAACCCCGTTAAGCTTTATAACATAACATACAATACCTGCGCCAAAAAAATCATGCTACTTTTGCATGAATTCTACCGATTTCTGCGACTTGGAAAATTCGGTAATGGCTATGTGATGTGTCAACACTTTTCAAGACACAAAGTTAAGAAGATAGAAGAAATACCCGATTAAGGATTTTTCCTAGATGAATTACTTTCTAATAATGTCACTTTCCTTAGCGTATGTTAGTAGTCAAATCCCTCAATGAATCTTTAATGACTATATTGTATGTCGTTACTAAAGTGTGCTACTTATTGCAAACACGCTGTCATTCACAAAAAGCCATTGAGATTTTAGCCGCAAATATCAAAAAATGTTTCGTATCTTTTTATTAATTTTAGTATTTATATTCGCTCCTATTACAAAGGTAACACCGTACCTTCTGGTTTAGTGGTGAGCTATGACGCGGGTAAGAAGGTCTCTGGTATCAAGCGGCATATTTTGGTGGATACGCAGGGCTTACCTCATGCGATAGCCGTTACTACCGCTGAGGTAACTGACCGTCAGGGTGCGTGTGTGCAATCGGACAATACGCCGATAATTTATCCGAAGTCTCCATCGTGCTGACCGATGGCGGCTATACAGGACAGCCCTTTGCCGATGCTGTCGGGGCGACTGTTCAAGTTGTCAGACGCTCTGATTTGCATACGTTTTCTGTTATTCCTAAACGCTGGGTCGTTGAACGCTCATTCGCTTGGCTAGAAAAGTGTCGAAGATTTTGGAAAAATACGGAACGTTTACTTAATACCAGTCTGCAATTCGTCAACTTGGCTTTTTTGGCTATTTTATTACGGAGATTTTGAA
>NQJG01000256.1 GCA_002256465.1 Methylococcaceae bacterium NSP1-1
TAACAATCAAAGGACCAAACCATGAAAAAAACGCTGGCCCGATGGGCAACAGATATCTGGTATAAAGACCCGTTTATCGGTGTCTGGTTATCGCCATTGGGCTTTTTATTCAGTGATGCGGTCAAATTTAGAAAGTTCTTATATCGCCTGGGTGTATTAAAAAAGCATACATTGCCTGTTCCGGTTATCGTAGTAGGCAATATTACTGTCGGCGGCACAGGCAAAACACCTTTAATTATCTGGTTGGCGGGGTTTCTTAAGGATTCAGGCTTTAAGCCGGGTATCATCAGTCGAGGTTACGGTGGTCAGGCCGAATCATGGCCGCAATGGGTTGCTGCTGACAGCGATGCTAAAAATGTTGGCGATGAAGCCCTGTTAATCGCTAAACAAACTGCCTGCCCGATGGCTGTAGGGCCGGTGCGGGTAGATGCTGCAAACATGTTGCTCAAGCAAGCCGATTGTAATGTTATTTTATCCGATGATGGCCTGCAACATTACGCCTTGAACAGAGATATTGAAATCGCTGTTATTGATGGAGAAAGGCGCTTTGGTAACGGATACTGTTTACCCGCTGGCCCCTTACGCGAACCTATAGAAAGATTGCAAAGTGTCGATTTCATCATCGTGAATGGTGAAAAGTCCGAAGCTAATGAGTTTTCCATGCAGCTTATCGGTGATACGGCAGTTAATTTAGTTACTGGAGAGCAAAAATTGTTGCAAGAATTTAACGCTGTTGACTGCCATGCATTAGCCGGTATAGGAAATCCTGAACGATTTTTTAACCTGCTTGAAGCGGCTGGATTGACCTGTATAACCCATAGTTTTCCTGACCATTATCAATACCAGCGCCACGATATTGAATTTAGCGATAACAAACCTGTGCTAATGACTGAAAAGGATGCTGTAAAATGTACGGCATTTGCAGGAAAGCAGCATTGGTATCTTCCCGTAAAAGCCGTTCCTGAAGCCATTTTTTCTGAACAATTATTAAACTTATTAAGAGAAAAGCATGATAGATAAAAAATTACTCGATATTTTGGCGTGTCCAATATGCAAGAGCCCATTGATTTATGATAAGTCTAAACAGGAGCTTATATGCAGGGCTGATCGACTTGCTTTTCCAATCCGCGATGATATTCCCGTCATGCTTGAAGATGAAGCCCGCGAGTTAAGCAGCGAAGAAACAGATGCATTGTACAAATGAGTCTGCGGTATAAAGTCGTTATCCCGGCGCGTTATGCCTCAACCAGGCTGCCGGGCAAGCCGTTATTGAATATTGCCGGCAAGCCTATGATTGCCCATGTTTGTGAGCGCGCGCAGGAAGCGGAAGCCGAAGAAGTTATCGTCGCTACAGACGATGAGCGGATTTTTCAAACAGTCTGCGCTTTGGGTATTAAAGCAGTCATGACGCGTCCAGACCATCAAAGCGGCACGGAAAGAATCGCCGAAGTTGCGCGGCAATGCGGTTGGGCAGATAGCGACATTATCGTAAACCTGCAAGGTGATGAACCCCTGATTCCTCCCGCAACGATTCGTGAGGTCGCTGTTGCATTAGCGGGTCAGAAGCAAGCCGGCATAGCAACGCTGGCGGCCAAAATCATCGATTCAGAAGAGATATTTAATCCGAACGCAGTCAAAGTGGTATTGAATAAAGCCGGCTACGCTCTTTATTTTAGCCGCGCGCCGATTCCCTGGGAAAGAGATACCTTCGCACAAGCAGGCAGAAAACCATCAGGAAGATTGCCTTATCTTCGGCATATCGGCATGTATGCCTATACGGTGGATTTTTTAAATCGTTACTGTTCCTGGGAAGCGTCACCGCTTGAGTTGGTTGAATCACTGGAACAACTTAGAATACTATGGCATGGCGAAGCAGTATTAGTGAAAATCGTGGATAAAACTCCGGAGGCGGGCGTGGACACCCGGGAAGACTTGATGCGCGTGGAGCAAGTATTATCCATGAATCAGCTATTCCGTTTGTCCTGAGTCCTTCGGCAAAGCTCAGGAGAGCCTTGGCGAAGGATAAATTCGACGAATTATAGTGCGTAAATCTTTAGACCATCAAGCAGTCAAATACTCGCTATTATTTGACAGAAGCTGTTAACACCAGTAATTTAAGCAGTTTTTTTAATCTCACATATACACGGGTTGCTCAAGAGCTATTAATGGAAGAATTTCATAGAATAAGTCGTTTACCTCCCTACGTTTTTAACATTGTTAATGAGCTAAAAGCCAAAGCCCGTGCGGCGGGAGAGGATATTATTGATTTTGGCATGGGTAATCCCGATCA
>NQJG01000257.1 GCA_002256465.1 Methylococcaceae bacterium NSP1-1
AAAGACGGTCATCACCTGGCTTCTCGCCAAAAAGACGAATCACCCACGCATCCGGGCTTAACACGGCCCCATCAATGCGGCGGCTTTGTTGACAGGCTTGAAATACCGGATCGTTGCGGCGCAAGCTTAACAAATCGCGGTGCAAGGCATATTCGTCCTTATGCAGATTACGTTCATTCAAGTCCAGTTTTGAATGGGTAAATGTTTGCGGGTCGCCCGGATCCGGCAGTCGGGCCTGCATTTCGGGTGTTGCCAAGGCACGAAATTGGGCCAGAAAATCCGCGCGTCCTCGCGCCACCAAATGGGCAATTTCTTCTTTATGGTCGGCAAAATAAAAGAACGGACTGGTGGCGGCAAATTCCTGGCCTTGAAACAACATAGGCGTCTGCGGAGCCAATAAGAACAGGGCTGTCAAAGCGCGGTAGCGATTAGGGCTGGTCAATAAGTGGACGCGTTTGCCACTGCCGGAATTGGCCAATTGATCGTGATTTTGGATGAAGTTGACGAACTTGGCCGGTGGCAAGTCCAGCCCCGGGGTTCCGCGCGTATTTTTTTGCCATGAGTACCATTGACCCTGATACAAGAAACCTCGCTTCAATGTGGATACAAATTCCTGAGCGGCGCCCCGGTAATCGCTATAGTAAGCATCTGCACGCCCTGTCATCGCAACCATTGCGGTATGGTGGAAATCGTCGTTCCATAACGCGTCCAGGCCTAAGCCTCCGTGTTCGAGAGGCAAAAACAATTTTGCATCCTGCGGCTCATTCTCACCAATGATAAAGGTAAGGCGCGGAGCTCCGGCGCTACGCACTGCCTTTACGATTGCGGCAATAATATTTTCAGCGGAGCTGTCGAAAATTTGCTGGGTTGCATCGAGACGTAGGCCGTCAAGGTGGAACTCTTTAATCCAATACCTGCTATTGGCAAGCACATAATCACGCACTGCGGCTGAGTTCTGCCCGTCAAAATTCAGTGCGTCGCCCCATTCGCACTGATAGCGAGTAGAAAAGTAATCGCTGGAGAATTTCCCCAGAAAATTGCCATCCGGACCCAAATGATTGTATACCACATCCAGAATGACGCCGAGACCCACGGCATGGGCCTGGTTAACGAAAAAGCGAAATTCGTCCGGGGTTCCATAAAGCCGGGTCGGCGCGAACCAATTGACACCGTCATAACCCCAGCCGAACCGGCCCGGAAAATCGGCCACCGGCATGATCTCCAGCACAGTCACGCCCAATGCAGCCAGTTCAGGCAGTTCTTTGGCCGCTGCGACCCAATTGCCTTCATAAGTAAACGTGCCGATATGCATCTCATAAATGACTTGACCTTGGGCTTCAATTCCCGTCCAGGCGCTGTCCGTCCAGTCGAACGTTAAAGCATCGACCACTTGCGACGGTCCGTGCGGACCCTGGGGTTGAAAACGCGAGGCGGGATCAGGGTAAGGTTGCGGGTCATCATCCAGCAGGTAGCGGTACAAGCTTCCTACGCAAGTATTTTGCAAAATGACCGAAAAATAACCGTTGCCTTCACTTTGCAGTTCAATTTCGGTCGGTGGATGGGGAGGATCAACATCTTCACCCTGAGAATTAATGACCAGTTTCACTGTCTTTCTTCCGGGTGCCCAGACACGAAAATGCACGCCTTTTTCGGGCACTCGCTCCGCCCCAATTGGAAATCGGCGGCCATTGACTAATTCGGTAGTTATCTGTTCACTCATAATTATTGTTCCAAGTACGCCACTAAAAATTCGAATATTACTGCCTCAATCAGGTTTGCACGCTTTCACCAATAATCAGCCCCACCGGAAATTCTGCCAGCACTTGTGCGACGGGCAAACGCCAACCGGACAGTCTCTGTTCGAGCTTCAGCACCTTCCCCGTGAAGGCGCATGTGTATTGGTTATCGCGCCGATAAAAAGGCATGTCCACTGCTGTATCACCCCAAACCTTTTCTCCCAGAGGAAGTATATCGGCTTCACCCGGCAGCCGCGCGAAGAAACGCGGCGCCACCGTAATGACGATACGCCCACCAGCAATGCGTGCATAGGCGCACAGATGAGCCGCATGTTCCCCCTTGACTGCCAGCGGCAAATAGCTTCCTTGCTGAAACACTTCCGGCCAGCGTTCGCGTAAAACCAGCGCCGACCTGACGACCAGCAATTTTGCCCTGCCATCTTCCAGCGTGTCACATAACGCGCGCACCCCTGTTTTTCGTTGTTCAGAGGTCTGCGTGGCAAGCGTCTGTAATACATCGAGCAGGGTTCGACGGTAGCCGAAATCAACCGG
>NQJG01000048.1 GCA_002256465.1 Methylococcaceae bacterium NSP1-1
ATACCTTGACGGCAATCACTGCCTCTTGCTCTGAAGCAATAACGCCTTAACAACCTCATAACAAGTTAAAACACAGTGGATTTAAAACATATCAGAAATTTCTCCATTATCGCGCATATTGATCATGGTAAATCAACACTCGCGGACCGTTTTATTCAAATCTGTGGCGGCTTAAGTGACCGGGAAATGTCAGCACAGGTTCTTGATTCCATGGATATTGAAAGAGAACGCGGCATTACCATTAAAGCGCAAAGTGTTACGCTGGACTTTAAAGCCAAAGATGGCGAAACCTATCAGCTTAATTTTATTGATACCCCGGGGCATGTTGATTTTTCCTACGAAGTGTCCAGATCATTAGCTGCTTGTGAAGGTGCGCTGCTGGTCGTTGATGCGGCGCAAGGCGTTGAGGCGCAAAGTGTGGCAAACTGCTATACCGCAATAGAACAGGGCTTGGAAGTTGTGCCGGTGCTGAATAAAATTGATTTGCCTTCTGCCGAGCCTGAACGCGTAATGGCTGAAATTGAAGAGGTGATCGGTATTCCGGCAGATGAGGCGCTGATGATTAGCGCTAAAACCGGCTTGGGTGTTCTGGACGTCCTGGAGCAACTGGTAATTAAAGTCCCTCCACCTCAAGGCAATACAGAAGGCCCCTTGCAAGCATTAATCATTGACTCGTGGTTTGACAGTTATCTGGGCGTGGTGTCTTTGGTCAGAATTATGCATGGCAGTATTCGCAGAAAGCAGAAGATTACTATCATGTCCACCGGCAAGTCATTCATCGCTGAAAAAGTCGGTGTTTTTACTCCAAAACGCCTCGAAAAAGAAATTTTGAATACCGGTGAAGTCGGTTATGTAGTTGCCGGTATTAAAGACATATTCGGTGCGCCGGTGGGTGATACCATTACCTGGACAGATAAACCGGCTGAAGAACAGCTCACCGGATTTCAACGGGTTCAGCCGCGTGTTTTCGCTGGTTTATACCCGGTCAGTTCCGATAATTACGAAGATTTGCGTGAAGCGCTCAATAAGTTAAACCTCAATGATGCCGCTTTGCAATTTGAGCCGGAAACATCCCAGGCTTTAGGTTTTGGTTTCCGCTGCGGTTTTCTGGGTATGTTGCACATGGAGATTGTTCAAGAGCGTCTGGAAAGGGAATATGACGTTGATTTGATTACCACAGCGCCCACGGTTATTTATGAAGTGATTACCCAAACCGACCAGGTTTTAATGGTGGATAATCCGGCTAAATTGCCGGAAGGCGGCACTGTTAAGGAGATCAGGGAGCCTATTATCCGGGCTAATATTCTTGTTCCGGAAACTTATCTGGGCGGCGTAATTACGCTTTGTATCGAAAAGCGCGGCGTACAGAAAGATATGCAGTACGTCGGCAGACAGGTGTCACTGCATTATGAAATGCCGCTAAGTGAAGTGGTGCTGGATTTCTTTGACCGCTTAAAGTCCGTGAGCCGAGGTTTTGCCTCTTTTGATTATGAGTTTTTGCGTTTTCAGCCAGCGGATTTGGTCAAACTGGATGTCTTGATTAATTCCGAAAAGGTGGACGCATTGTCAATCATTGTTCATCGGGATTTAAGTAATAATCGCGGGCGCGATCTGGTCGAAAAAATGAAAGACCTGATTCCACGACAAATGTACGAAGTTGCAATTCAAGCCGCCATTGGTTCTAAAATTATCGCCAGATCTACCGTAAAAGCCCTGCGGAAAAATGTGATCGCCAAATGTTATGGCGGTGACATTAGTCGTAAGAAAAAATTATTGGAAAAACAAAAAGCTGGTAAAAAACGGATGAAACAGGTCGGTAATATTGAGATTCCTCAAGAGGCATTCCTGGCCGTTTTGCAGCTAAACAAAGAATAACACAGACCTTAATATCCTTTATGCATCAGGGCAACCACAAAGAATTGCCCCTACACTTTACTAATATATAAATTATGGACTTTGATTTTTCCTTTTTTCTTTTGCTTGCCACTGTCGTTACAGGTTTAATTTGGGGAGGGTATTTATTATTCCTTAAATCAAAAGGCCTCATTTTTGATGAAAAAAATGAACCTGTAGTTGTCGAGTACGCACGTTCTTTTTTTCCGATTGTGTTGATTGTGTTGTTGCTGCGATCATTTATAGCCGAGCCTTTTCGCATTCCTTCCGGCTCAATGATGCCTACTTTACTGGTCGGTGATTTTATCCTTGTCAATAAGTTTACTTATGGCATACGCCTGCCCGTTATCAATAAAAAAGTGATTGAATTGAATGAACCAAAGCGTGGCGATATTGCCGTTTTTCGGTATCCTAAAGAGCCATCTGTCGATTATATTAAACGTGTTATCGGCCTGCCTGGCGACAAAGTTGTTTATAGTAATAGAAAACTGACCATTAATGACGTCCCCGTTAAGCAGGTTTCATTGGGGCGTTATCAAGGTGTTGGTCAGGGTGAGGATATGACCGGAGCTGAAGAGTTGCTGGAAAATTTGATGGGTATCGAACACAGTATCCTGATCAGGAATGGCACGCCTTCGGTTGAATTTGTTTACGTCGTACCGAAAGGCCATTATTTTATGATGGGCGATAATCGTGATAACAGCAATGATAGTCGCTACTGGGGGCCGGTGCCTGAAGCAAATCTGGTCGGCAAAGCTTTTTTTATCTGGATGAACTGGGATTGGCAGGATAAAGGCGTTGGTTTTGACCGTATTGGAACGGTATTGAAATAATTGAATAAAGTAACTGCAATACACAAGGTTATAGACGTTGAATTGCAACGTCTCTCATTGAACCCTTGTGCACCGTCATGAATAGTTTCGAGGGTCGAATGTATGAATGTATCATCTAAACGTCAACAAGGTTTAACTTTTATCTCTCTTGTTTTTGTTCTCGGTCTCATCGCGTTTTTTGTTTTATTGGGTCTTAAAATCGGACCTATTTACCTTGATCACAGCAAAGTAGTCAGCGCTCTGACTGAGATTGAAAAAACCGCTCATATTGAAGAACTAAGTGAAGCCCAAATCAGAAACAGCCTGAGCAAACGGTTCAATATCAATTATGTTAATGATGTCACACAGGATGACATTACTGTTACCAAACAGGGTAATTACCTGAAAGTGGCCATTGAGTATGAGGTTGTCAGAAAAATTGCCGGTAACCTGAGTGTTTTAGTAGAATTTAATGACGCTATTGAGGTCGGTGAGAAGTGATAAAAAAGCCCGAGGTATTGAGTAAAAAGCTGGGGTTGGCATTTAATAATCCAGAGCTTTTTACTATGGCTTTAACCCATCGAAGCGCAAGTTCTAATAATAATGAGCGATTGGAGTTTTTGGGCGATTCAATTCTGGGATTCGTGATCGCAAAAAAACTGTATGATTTATTTCCAGATGCCAGTGAAGGCGTTTTAAGCCGACTAAGAGCAAGTTTAGTCAATCAGAGTTCATTAGCAGAACTGGCCAGAAAGCATCATTTGGGGGATTATTTATTGTTGGGTTCAGGGGAATTGAAAAGTGGTGGATTTCGCCGTGATTCCATTTTGTCGGATGCATTGGAAGCCATTATGGGCGCATTGTTTATAGATCAGGGCATAACGGCATGTCAACTATGGATAGAACGTTTATTTGCAGAAAAACTGAATAAGCTGTCTTTGGATAACTGGCAAAAAGATCCCAAAACCCAATTGCAGGAATTGATGCAGTCCAAAAAACTGGAATTACCTGAATATACATTAATAAGCATGTCGGGACTTGCGCACGAACAAATGTTTAAGGTTAGATGCACGATCCCTTTAATAGAAGAGGCTTGTGTCGGCACAGGTATCTCCAGAAAAAAAGCCGAACAGGCAGCGGCAGAGCTTATGCTCGAATTATTAAATAAGGATAATGAATGAATTGCGGTTTCGTAGCGCTGATAGGGCGTCCAAATGTCGGCAAATCAACGCTGATGAATCATTTGCTGAAGCAGAAAATCAGCATTACTTCACGTAAGCCGCAAACAACCCGGCATCGAATTCTGGGCATTAATACCACTGAAGCAGGGCAAGCCATTTATATGGACACGCCGGGTATGCACAGCAGTGAAAAGAGAGCTTTGAACCGATATTTAAACCGGACAGCTGAAACGACACTGCTCGGTGTTGATGTCATTGTCTGGTTAATCGATGGTTTATCGTGGCATGAATATGATGAAGTTATCTTTAAAAAACTGGAGCAAGCGGGCTTGCCGGTTATTCTCGCGGTCAACAAAGTTGATAAGGTGAAGGATAAGGATGCCATATTGACGTTTTTTGCCGAGGCCCGGCATCGTTTTCCATTTGAGCATTTGATCCCTATTTCGGCCTTAAAAAGAACCAATCTGGATCAACTTGAAAGTTTGATTATGACGCTTTTACCAACCAGTGATTTAATCTATCCAGAGGATCAGATTACTGACAGGCCTGAGCGCTTTTTAGCGGCTGAAATTATCAGAGAAAAACTGACCCGGCGCTTGGGCGATGAATTGCCTTATGCATTAACTGTCGAAATTGAGCGCTACGAAGAACTTCCAGGCATTACTAAAATATATGCCATTATTTGGATAGAGCGACTGACGCAAAAAAATATCGTTATTGGCAAGGAGGGGGAAATGCTAAAAAAAGTCGGCACGGATGCGAGATTCGATATAGAAAAACTGATCGGACAGAAAGTCTATTTACAGCTTTGGGTTAAGGTTAAAAAGAACTGGTCGGATAATGAACGCGCCATGCAAAGCCTGGGATTTAATGACTGATAGTGCTGTTTATTTGCAACCAGCCTTTATCTTGCAACAGCACAAATTCAGGGAAACCAGTCTTATCATTGACGTATTGACCAGGGACTTTGGTAGAGTTTCCCTGTTGGCTAAAGGAGTAAGAAAAGCCAAATCCAAAACTGCAGGTCTATTGCAGCCTTTTATACCTTTGACAATGTCATATTTTGGTAAGACAGAGTTAAAAACACTAACTGATGTTGAAATAACACAACCATTCATTCAATTACAAGGACTCGCACTTTATTGCGGCTTTTATGTTAATGAACTGGTAGGTCGTTTTTTGCATCGCAACGATCCTCACCAGGACGTGTTTGCCTATTATGGCAAATGTTTATCCAGTCTTTCGGATGGTTCAAAAATAGAAGCGGCACTGCGGATTTTTGAACTTAACTTAATGGATGCCGTGGGTTATGGACTACAACTGGAATATGATTTCCACAATGAAAAGGCAGTACATCTATCATCTAAATATCACTTTAACATAGAACAGGGTCCGATTGAAGCACAGGACGGCCATTTCTCGGGTATGACTTTACAGGCAATGAAATCAAGAGAATTCACAGATCCTCAGGTACTCATTGAAGCAAAAATACTGATGAGAACAGTCATCGCTTTTCATTTGCAAGGTAAGCCACTAAAAAGTCGAGCAGTCATTAATAAAATCAGTCAACACATATAAAAATGGATAAAACACACATCTTATTGGGCGTAAATATTGATCACGTTGCTACGTTAAGGCAAGTCAGAGGTACGGCTTATCCTGAACCTGTTCAGGCGGCACTTGTCGCGGAACAAGCAGGGGCGGATGGTATTACAGCGCATTTGCGAGAAGACCGTCGGCATATTCAGGATAGGGATATTTTTTTATTGAAAGACATGCTCCATACTCGTCTGAATATGGAAATGGCGGTGACCGATGAAATGGTTGGTCTTGCAATAAAAGTACAACCCTATGCGTGTTGCCTGGTGCCTGAAAAACGCGAGGAATTAACTACCGAGGGTGGTTTGGATGTTTCAGGCAATCTGAAGCGTATGCAATGGGCTTGTGATAACTTAAAGGGAGCAGGTATTGAGGTATCGCTATTTATTGATCCCGATGAAGCGCAGATTGATGCGGCGGTAAAAGCCGGGGCGCCAGTTGTCGAACTGCACACCGGTTGTTATGCAACCGCTAAAAATCCGGCGCAGCAAGCCGAAGAACTGGCGCGCATCAGACTGGCAGCGCATTATGCACACAGCGCAGGATTACAAGTCAACGCGGGGCATGGTTTGAATTTTTATAATGTTGAAGCAATATGTGCAATACCCCAAATAGTTGAGCTTAATATCGGCCATTCGATTATCGCTCAAGCTTTATTTTCGGGCTTGGCTC
>NQJG01000258.1 GCA_002256465.1 Methylococcaceae bacterium NSP1-1
TCATTGTCGATATTCGTGAAGATATTAAAAACAGAATAACCCTTCCAGATTGTAAATTTAAAGATTTTTCTATTACCTTTTAATTGAACCTATGTCATTTATATCAACCAAATCCATTCCTGTTCGTGAACGCTTGATTATGGCGCTGGACGTTCCCAGCATTCCGGAAGCCCAAACTTTAGTGGAAGAACTCGGCGATTCAGTGATTTTTTACAAAGTCGGCATGGAGTTGTTCATGTCGGGTGATTATTTTGGTTTTATTGAATGGCTGAAGCAACGCAATAAAAAAGTGTTCGTTGATCTGAAGTTTTTTGATGTTCCCGCTACCGTTGGGCGAGCTATCAAGGCCTTAAGCAGCAAAGGGGTCGATCTTGCTACTATCCATGGAAACGATGCTATTATGGAAGCGGCAGCTAAAGAAAAAGGTGATCTTAAAGTGCTGGCCGTCACCGCCTTAACCAGTTTGGACCGCGGTGATCTCGATGATTTAGGCTTTAAATGTGATGTGCGTGATCTGGTATTATCTCGAGCTAAACGTGCCTTGCAAATCGGCTGTGACGGCATTGTTTCATCAGGACTTATGACGATCAAAAACGTGTGGTCAGTGTTGAAATGGCTTTCCGGAATGGTGCTGATTATATTGTCATAGGCCGGCCTATTCGTGATGCTGAAAATCGAAAAGCGATGGCTGAAAAAATTCAGGCGCAAATTCTTGCTCAATTTTCAAGCAATTAAGTAATGCAAGGTACAAAGAACAAAGTGGGCGCATTTGTAGCTTGGCGGATTTTACCTTTTACCTTGAGCCTAACACTATGTCTTTAGATCCCGCTTTTACTGCCTCCTACCTGGTCGCTTTTATAATGGGCTTATTCAGTAGTATGCACTGTATAGGCATGTGCGGCTCGATCATTGGAACGTTAACCCTAAGTCTTAGCCCGGACATACGTAACAACAAGAAACTATTATTACCTTTTGTCTTTAATTACAATTTTGGCCGGATTACCAGTTACACGATAGCGGGAGCATTAGCGGGTCTAATTGAGGCTTTACTGACCATGCATCTGGGTGAAACTCACGGGCACAGATTTTTACAATTAATATCAGCTGGCATCATGGCGAGTGCAGGCCTTTATATAGCCGGCTGGTTTCCCCGTTTTGCTTATATCGAAAAAGTCGGAACGCATTTTTGGAAAAAAATAGAACCCTATGGACGGAAACTTATTCCCGTAAAAAATCGCACCCAAGCCTATCTTTTTGGTATGGTATGGGGCTGGTTGCCTTGTGGACTGGTATATGCGGCTTTAACACTCGCAGCTACTGCGGGTGATGTCAGTAAGAGCGCATTGACTATGCTGGCTTTCGGATTAGGGACTTTACCTGCAGTCATGGGAGTAGGTATAATGACACACGTATTAACTAGGTTATCCAGAATGCAGCGTTTCAAACAGGCTATTGGCCTGTTTATGATAGTTCTGGCACTGTTAGCCGCCTTGCCATGGCTTAATCCGATGGCGTTTCCAACACACATAGCAATACATTAAAAGAGGCTACTATGGGGCATTTTAAGTCGATCATTGGTCAATCTCCCGCATTGGATTCCTTAATTCGTAGCGCCAGAATGGTTGCGGCTACCGATGTAACGGTATTGCTTAAGGGTGAAACCGGTACCGGAAAGGAAGTATTTGCTAACGCTATTCAAAAAGAAAGCGCTCGCGCCGATAAAGCCTACATTACCCTTAACTGTGCTGCATTACCTGAAAGCCTGATTGAATCGGAATTGTTTGGACATAAAAAAGGTTCTTTTACAGGTGCGACTGCCAATACCCAGGGGCTTTTTCAGGCAGCTGATGGCGGTACTTTGTTTCTCGATGAAATAAACTCATTGCCTGTTTCAATTCAGGCAAAATTATTGCGCTTCCTGGAATCCGGAGAGTGCCTTGCTGTGGGTGACATCAAACCTTATAACGTTGATGTCCGCATTATCGCAGCGACCAACTCAGATCTGAATAAACAGGTTGCAACGGGTGAATTCAGGCAGGATTTATATTACCGGCTCAACGTTGTACCTTTAGAGCTTCCTCCATTGGCACAACGCACTGAAGACATAGAGCACCTCATTATGCACTTTTTGGTTATGATGGCAGAGACACATTCACTAGCCGCACCAAAATTTAGTAAACAGGCCTTGAAAGTTTTGAAAGATTACTCATGGCCGGGTAATATTCGTGAATTGCGTAATCTGTGCGAAAGACTCAGTATTTTATTAGCGGGGAAAACCATTGAACCGGAAAATCTCCCACATGAATTTGTTACCCACAGCAGCATGCCTAAAGTACCGGATTTCACCTTGCCTGAAAGGGGTATACAGCTTGACTCTTTAGAAGCCAACTTGATTCATCAAGCTCTCAATCGTACTAAAGGTAATCGTAGCAAATCTGCCAAACTACTGGGTCTTTCCAGAGATACCCTGCTTTACCGTATGCAAAAACACGGTTTATCGACGCATTAACTGCGCGGTACAAAAAACATCAGGTAACTCGCCAAAAATAAACCACAAAATCTTGACTGCTTGGTTACCAAAAATAGAACGCGGATGACGCGGATGATTATGATTGACACAGATTTTTCATGGGCATTCCGTGTTTATCATAATCATCCGCG
>NQJG01000259.1 GCA_002256465.1 Methylococcaceae bacterium NSP1-1
AGATAGCCGTCTTTAAAACTGGGATAATGGAATTTATAACCCAAGGATTTTAATCGTTGATTATTGCAACGTTTATTCATCACACAGTGATTATCGGTAACCTTAACCGTCGGGGGTTGACATTTTAGATGTTCGGCCAGCCATGACATGACTTCCCACATTGGGGCAGGATCATCATCACTGGCTAAATAACATTGTTCCAAACCAACACCTGCCAGGCGGCGTTCCAGTAAAAACGCTAGCACACCAATACAATCCTGCTGATGAATGCGGTTAGTGAAATATGGCGGACTTTTCTGGATGGCGGGTGCTTGCATAGCCATTCTTAACAGGTATTCACGACCTGGGCCATAAATGCCGGAAAAACGTACGACGATATTTCCCTTGTCGAGTTCTATCAATTTTTGTTCCGCCTGCCTGATGAGTTTGCTTGTGGCATTTTCCGGTTGCGCAATGGAATCTTCATCTACCCAGTCACCTTGCGATTGTCCATAGACACTGGTTGAAGACACAAAAATCCAGTGTGGTTTAGACCCCGCCAGCGAAAATTTAATGAGCAGATTATTCAATCCTGATTCATAAATATTGCGATAACTTTCTTCACTACGCCCGTCAGGCGAAACAATAAAATACAGGGTATCAAAATCTGTGGGCAAGTCTTTAAGGTCTGCAGACGAAGTTATATCTGCTGTGAAATAATCAATTTCACCGGTATCTGATTTCGGCGGATTTCGTTTTAATCCGGTTACCTTATGACCATTAGCAGAAAGGACATGTGCCAGTTGCGTGCCTATAGCGCCGCAGCCGATAATTAAAATTTTTGCCATGATTTATATATGATATTTATATTTAACAAAATGAAAAACTGCTACAAGGCTATTTCCTACAATACTTACAACTGATTAATGAGTTGCAATTCCTGCGGATACGGCGACATGTAATAAGATTCCTCTATATAAGGATCAGGAGATTTACGGAAATGATGTTTAAGCAAGGTCAACGGCACAATCAGCGGTATTTCACCACTACGATAACGTTCGATAATTTCGCATAACTCTGCTTTATCGTCGGCACTTAACTCTTTTTTTAAGTAACCCTGAATATGTTGCAACACATTAACATGGTTACTGCGGCTAACAACGGTCTTAAGTGTATTCATAAGCTGCAAAATATAGCGTTCAGCAACCTGCAACAAATTATCTTTGGTTAATCCCGCCAATAATTGCCCCATCTCGCGATAATCGGCATGACTCATAATGATAAGTTTATGGCGGGCATGAAAACGAGTGAGGCTTTGAGCTGAAAGGCCTTCCGCCAATAGCTGCTTCCAACGATAGAGCACGTAAACACGCTGGATAAAATTCTCGCGTAATCCCGGATCGCCCAGACGGCCTTCTTCTTCTACCGGCAACAGGGGGTTGTTGCGCATCATCTCCTGTGCATAAATACCGAAACCATTCCTATGCGGCTGGTTACCCGCATAAACCTTGACACGCTCCATGCCACAACTGGGTGAATCCTTTTTTAAAATATAACCGCATAACTCGGCATGGCTATCTTTTTGTTGCTCGGCATAATCGCGTAAACGGTCTGTCACATCCAGCGTCGGATCTTTAATGCCGACACAGCGTATGGCATTGTCGATTTTTACCAGATGAATGGTAGGCCGGGGTATGCCTAAACCAATTGCCACTTCCGGGCAGAAAGGATGAAATTCAAAGTATTCACTGAGCGTACCAACAATATAGGCATCCCGTTTGTGACTACCATCGAAACGTACCTGTTGACCGAGTAAACAACTGCTAATGCCGATAGGAATTTTTTTCATTATGTCTATATGATAGGGTTTAAGTTTTTACATCGCTGCTTTAGTTATCATGCAGTCGAAGCAAGAGAAATATTTGTATCATTCAGTGTATCGGTTTTGAAGGCTTTTTCAATTTTTTAATGACAATCACTCTTCATTGAGTCAATCATTATCCTATTATTTTTATAAGGTTATTTTTAACAAATTCTTATATGCGAAAAAAAATTTACATGATAAGTTTGTAACTCCGAACAAAAAATAACAAAACTATAATAATAAAACCGGGAAGCATCGTAATGATTCGCAAAACCTATGCAAGTACAGCACTTAAAGATTGGACCCCAGAGGAGCTTTTAGAGTTGTTAAAAGTATGTAGAGATAATAATGCCGCAAAAGACATAACAGGGATGCTCGTTTATTCTGATCGAACTTTTTTTCAAGTGTTGGAAGGAGA
>NQJG01000049.1 GCA_002256465.1 Methylococcaceae bacterium NSP1-1
GCTGCTGGTGGGATTGCCGAATATCGTGCATCAGCATATTCAGATTGCGCTGGCGAAACATGTAGACGTCCCTCCAAATGCTGATTCATCCAAATCACAATCAAACAAACCACTGCGTTACTTTTTGGGACAAACCGTTTACTGGACTCGGCAATTAATATTTTGGATTGTGATCTGTGGCGCGGTCTCGATGCTGACTTCAGCACATGGATAAATATTGGAGGAAATATGAATAAAAGATGGATAGGGTTGGCATTTTTGATCGCACAAACAGCGATGGCTACACCTGATTGCGCTGTGAAATCATTGCAAAATGACGGGAAAACAGCTGCTTCCAAAACGGTGGCCACAAAATTACAGGAATCGAATCCCTGTACTTTGCTAAATGGAATGAAAGCAAAGCATATCAGTTCGGTTTGGCACCAGTTGTGGCGGAACAAAAAAGATCGGAGTTAGACCTGATAGGTATGTAAAATTAGTCAGGTCTGTTCCCTGTCAAGTTGAAAGCAGTCTTCATGGTGTCTTACGCTCCTTCCGAGATAGAAGATACAACAAAGTCGATAAAGAGAATAACTCGTGTCCAACACTAACAGTCCAGCCAACGATATAGGCACGCAATATTACGCGACGCAACTAGGCATCTATGATGAAATGTATGCTACCGAAAATAAAGCGTTGCCTTATTGGGAGCGCTTTATGGCGGCGCTTGACAGCATGGGTACCGAGAAACTCGAGCTACGTCGCAAGGAAGCTCAACGTTTGTTGCGTGAAAACGGTGTCACCTACAATGTGTATGGCGACTCGCAAAATCTGACCCGACCCTGGCGGCTTGATCCTGTTCCTTTATTGATCAGCAGTGAAGAATGGTCGGTTATTGACGCGGGCCTTAAGCAACGGGCCGATCTCCTCGACCTGATACTAAAAGACATTTATGGCAAGCAAAACCTGTTAAAAAAAGGTTTGCTGCCGGCTGAGCTGATTTATGACCATGAAGGTTTTTTGCGTCCCTGTGTTGGTGCATTGCAAAATCAGCAACGACACCTCACTATTTATTCAGCAAACCTTGCCCGTGGCCCCAACGGGCGTATGTGGGTATTGGATGATCGTACCCAGGCGCCTTCCGGTTCGGGGTATGCACTGGAAAATCGCACGGTGATGAGACGGGTTTTGCCTGATATTTTTCGTGAGACACAGGTGCATCGGTTAGCTGGTTTTTTCAAGGCCTTACAAAAGGGACTTGCCGATATTGCTCCACATAACAAGGAGGATCCTCGCATAGTCATATTAACGCCAGGGCCTCTCAATGAAACCTATTTTGAACATGCCTATTTAGCGGCTTATCTTGGCTTTACCCTGGTTCAAGGCGGTGATCTGACAGTACGTGACGGTCATGTATGGCTTAAATCACTGGAGGGCCTGCAAGCTGTCGATGTTATTTTACGCCGCGTTGATGATTCTTTCTGCGATCCCCTGGAATTGCGCAGTTCTTCACAATTGGGTGTAGCTGGACTGCTGGAAGTTGTCCGGAGAGGCAATGTCGCGATTGCCAATCCGTTGGGCAGCAGTATTCTGGAAAATCCCGGATTGCTGGCATTTTTGCCGAGATTATCCCGCTATTTTCTAAATCAGGAACTTAAGCTGTCTTCGGTTGCAACATGGTGGTGCGGACAGCGCCGCGAGCGCGATTTTGTCCTGCAAAATCTGGATAGCCTGGTTATTAAGCCCATCAATCGCAGTTTGGGGAATCATGCCGTATTTGGCGGCGTGCTAAGCGTTAAGGAAAAAGAACAATTGCGCAGCCAAATTTTGGCTAAACCACATTTGTACATAGGTCAGGAACAAGTCAGTTTCTCCACATTACCAGCGTTTATCGACCATCATATCGAGCCGCGTAATGCTGTTTTGCGCAACTTTGTTGTCGCAAGCGGGGATGATTATGTGGTGATGCCTGGAGGGCTTACTCGTGTTGCTCGCCAGAGAGATAATTTCATTGTTTCCAATCAGGCTGGCGGAATTAGCAAAGACACCTGGGTATTGGCCTCTGAACCAGACAAGCCCGTCAGTTTATGGACTCAACCCAGACGTAATCAATTGATTGATGCTGTTACTGAATCGCTGACCAGTCGCGCTGCGGATAATCTGTTTTGGGTGGGCCGGCATCTTGAGCGCACTGAAGCGGTAACACGGCTGTTGCGAACTGTATTATTAAAATTGAGAGAAACACTTGAATTTAAAGAGCCCGTTGACAATGAATGTCTCAAGGTATTGCTGCGAACCCTGACCCAGGTCACCCTTACTTATCCGGGTTTTATAAAAGGCGATGCACAACTCCTTAAAACACCCGAGGCCGAGTTACTTTCATTGGCTAAAGATAGTCATCGCAAAGGCTCACTGACGGCTAATATTCATGCCTTTTTTCAAGCGGCATTCAGTATTCGTGACTTGTGGTCCCAAGATACCTGGCGCAGTGTCGATAATATCCAGCGTCGATGGCAACAACGGGTCATCAATAGTGAAATCAATATTGAACAATTACAGAGTAATCTGGATGATTTAATTACCGGTATCGTCGCATTTACCGGTTTAACCAGTGAGAGTATGACGCGTGAAGCAGCCTGGTTGATGCTGGACAGCGGTCGCAGACTGGAGCGTGCCCTGGCGCTTATCGCCTTACTCCGTTCAACATTGGCACTACGATACGAGGAGGATGCTTTGCAGAATCAGGTACTCGAGGCTGTCCTGGTTTCAACTGACAGCTTGACTATTTATCAGCGCCGCTACCGTTCTTTTATCCAGTTGCCGTTGGTGCTGGAATTATTATTACTGGATGAAACCCATCCTCGTTCGGTTGCCTACCAACTGCAGCAGTTATCTATCCACCTGGACGCTTTGCCGCGAGGAAAAGGTAAAAGCCATTTAAGTGAAGAGGAACGTTTAATATTAAAAGCTTATACTGACCTGCGTCTTTGCAATGTGCTTGAATTAACCCGGGTTAATGAAAATGAAGGCATTTATACTGAGTTGGAGCGAGTGCTATCGCATACGACCGATTTATTATGGCGAATTGCAGAAGTTATTGCACAGACCTATTTCAGTCACTCTCAGACTTCACAACTGATGATACCAAGTGTCTCCGAGGAGGAACTGTGAAATACCGCATTACGCACAGTACCTTTTATCACTATAGTCAGCCGGTAGGTCTATGCCAGAATGAAGCCAGATTACAACCACGTATTTTCTGGCGTCAGCAATGTCACAACAGCCGTTTTGACATTAAACCAACACCCATGGATTTTAGCGAGCGGATTGATTTTTTCGGTAATCGTGTGGCCTATTTCGCTATCCAGCAACCCCACACTCAGCTGATTGTCACCGCTATAAGCGAGGTGACGATATTTCCCCGGCAAAACAATCTGGATTTGCTGAATCAGATGACATGGGAACAAGTACGCTCCCTGTTACAAGAATCGCCTTTACTGGGGCAATCGCAAAGTCAGCTGGGCCAAAGCCAAATACAAAACCAGGATCAGACTCTTGAAGTACTGGATGCCAGGCAATACGTTCTTGACTCGCCAATGGTGATAGTTACACCTGAACTTGCCGATTATGCGCAAGGTTCCTTCCTGCCTAATCGCGCGCTGGTCGATGTTGTGCATGACTTAATGCAGCGTATTTACAAGGACTTTACCTATGATCCGGCATTCACCACTATTGCTACCCCTTTATCCGAGGTACTTAGCTTTCGTCGAGGTGTCTGCCAGGATTTTGCGCATCTGGCTATCGGTTGTCTGCGCGCTTATGGCATAGCCGCACGCTACATCAGCGGTTATGTTGAAACTTTGCCGGAACCGGGTAAGCCGCGCCTGGTAGGTGCAGATGCCTCACATGCCTGGTTTTCAGTCTATATTCCCGGTACAGGCTGGCTGGATTTTGATCCAACCAATAATACCGTGCCGCTAGACCAACATATCACGCTGGCGTGGGGCCGCGATTATGCCGATGTAACACCGCTTAAGGGCATTGCTTTTGGCGGCGGTCAGCATACGCTGTCGGTGTCGGTGGATGTATTGAGGCTGGAATAGCGAATGTTCTATTGGGAGCAGGTTATAAACCTGACCCTCTACGGTTTTTAAAATTAAATTAAAGGAGTTTATATGAGTACTATTCATCTTATCGGCGGCGAAAAAGGCGGCGTAGGTAAGTCTGTTGTCGCGCGCTTACTGGCACAATACATGATTGATCATGAGATACCTTTTATCGGTTTTGATACCGATAGATCGCATGGTTCGCTGCTGCGTTTTTACACTGACTATGCCTCGCCTACCGTTATAGACAATTACCAAAGTCTGGATACCATTATGGAGACTGCTGCAGCACAGCCGGAACAGCGCATCTTGGTCGATTTAGCTGCACAAACCCATTATCCATTGGCACAGTGGATAGATGAATCGGGCGTGCTGGAATTGGCGGAAGAACTGGGAATTTCTATCTGCTATTGGAATGTCATGGATTCAGGTAAAGATTGTGTGGATTTGCTGAGCAAATTGCTCGATCAATTTGGCTCCAGGATTAATTATGTTCTGGTGCAGAACCAGATTCGTGATGATAACTTTAATATCCTGGAATTTTCGGGTGTTAAAGATCGGGCACTGGATTTGAACGCCCGGGTCATAACCCTAAAGCGGCTTCATGCGCCGGTAATGACCAAGATTGATAGTAACAGCTACAGTTTTTGGGCAGCAAAAAACAAGGATCCCGATAACCTCTATGGCTTGGGTTTACTAGAAAGGCAGCGGGTTAAAATCTGGCTAAACCATGCATACAGGGAAATTCAGTCGCTAGGTGTTTGAAGCGATTCATCGTGGTAATCATGGCCTATTTATACAGATTTTCGACATGAAGTTGAGGGTTAGTTGTAATCTCCGTTTTCATATAGTTGAAGCAAGCGCTTTAATTCTAATGCTACGCCCTTTCAGGGGCATACAACAATGGATTAATCGCGAGGTTTACACCATTAAACCAGCCATACCGATGATAGAAAGTACTGACAGTTTCGGCAACTCGTGTCAGCGTCTGGTTGCACCTGTCGGAGATTTTTTGATCCATACCTCTGCTGAGGTTATGGTGCCCGATAAGGTTGATGTTACACCGGGGGCTTATTTTGTTGAAATACAGCATCTTCCTAACGAAGTACTTACCTTTTTGTTACCCAGTCGCTATTGTGAATCTGACCGGTTCGGAGATCTTGCCAGAGAAATAACCTTTGATGCTCTGCCGGGTTACGATCAAGTCAGTAAAATTAATGATTGGGTTCGAAATTCCATACAATACTTACCGGGCTCCAGTGAATTTCCATTATCAGCGGTTGAAGTTCATCATCTTGGACATGGCGTGTGCAGAGACCTTGCCCAAATGGCCATAGCGCTTTGCCGCAGTATCAGCATACCTGCACGACTGGTCGTAGGGTACTTGCATAACCTTCAACCTATGGATTTACATGCCTGGTTTGAGGCCTATATTGGTGATCGGTGGTATACATTCGATCCCACACAAACTGACTTGCGTGGGGGCAGAGTAATTACTGCCTTTGGACGCGATGCGGCGGATGTATCCATATTTCATCAGTTCGGATCAGGCTGCCTGTTGAACAACATGGACGTTCGCGTTGATTTGCTGGATAATTCACCTATTGTAATTTTATAATAACGGCTAAACGTTCATGACTTATTGTATTGCAGCTTCTATAAACGAAGGACTTATTCTGGTTTCTGATTCAAGAACCAATGCCGGTATTGATCATGTCAGCACGCACGGCAAAATGCACGCATTTGATACGCTCAGTGATCGTAAGATTATTTTGCTCTGCGCCGGTAATCTGGCCACAACTCAAGCCGTATTAGAGCAATTACACCGCGATAAAATCAAGAATGCCAAAATCAATTTGAATAATGTAGAAAGTTTGTTTGAGGCGGCGGAATATTTAGGCCATGTGAGTGTTGAAAAGCAGAAACAGCATGTAAGTTCTGCTGGACAATCCGCGTTTAACCCGTCCGCCAGCTTTATTTTAGCGGGTCAAATCGGCACTGATCCGCATAGCGCATACATGGTTTATGCAGAAGGCAACAACAGTATAACCAGTTCAGCCAACACGCCTTTTCTGCAAATTGGTGAGAGTAAATACGGCAAACCCATTCTGGACCGGTTTCTTAAACTGGACACATCGATAGACGAGGCGGCACGTTGCTGCCTGGTATCAATGGACTCTACCATACGCAGTAATGCCAGCGTCGGAGCACCTGTGGAAATGCTGATATATCGCAAGAACAGCTTCAGCCTGGGTGAGTATTACTGCTTTGATGATGATGATGACTATATGCTGCGGCTAAGACGTAGCTGGGAAACCAAGCTGCGCGAAGCGATTGCGGCATTGCCTACTTTGGATAAAAGATCAGTTAGGCCTATGCGGGTTGATCTTTAAGGTGCAACAAATTTTCTTTTGGTTATCGAGGCCAGCGCCGGAAGCAGCATTTACACTTAATGGCTGATAAACATTTTGAGCGAATAGGCTGGGTCGGATTTATCCTGATTCCCATTTTTAATTAGCGGATTTTTCTAATGAAACAACTTACGCCGGAAGGCCAGCAAATAATCAATAACATTGCACAACGCTATAATTTTAGTCCTGATGCCGTATTCAGCATGTTGCAGTCGGTCATCAACGGCAACGGTTCCATGGCACAGTTTAATCATCCTGAATTTGGCGGTTCCGGTCAATGGATGAGGGGCGGTATGATTATGTTGGGTGATATGTTCAATAATGGTTTAAAAAACAGTGTAGGCGGGCTGTGTCAAGAGCTTTCCAATCTGATTGCCAATCAGCCGGACCTCATTCAAAGTGGCAGTTTTCAGTCACAGCATCAAGGCACTCAGCAACAAAGTAACTTTGGTGGTAATCAACAGCAACAAAATAGTTCCGGTCCTATGGGGCCAGTCAGCTTGTTTGTGCCTCCACCTGCCGGAAGTTCGGGAAACTGGTGGCCCGCAGGTCTGCAATTCCCTAACAGCACGGGTTCGCAGAATAATGTACGTTACGCTTATTTTGCCACTATCCATCGCCTGGCTATCGAAGCAAATGGACATGTGACGCTTTACGATACGCTGGATCATCAGATTGGTGGTTTTTCCCAGCAACAGTCAGTAGGCGGCTCTATTACTTTTACCAGTCAATACGGACTGGTCGATGTTAATACGCTACCCATTATTTCTATCGACAATGTGCCCGTGCAAACGCCTGTTCAATCTCAACCTGTACCTTCTTTTCAACCAAGGCCTGTTGATATGCATGTTACAAATCAGGAGGCGGATATTTTCGGTGCTATTGAGAAACTCGCAAATCTGAAAGATAAAGGGATATTGACGGATGCTGAGTACAGAGCCAAGAAAGCGGAGCTATTAGCCAGGTTATAAACTATTTACGAACACTTTTTAGAACTTTTGAGGTTTAACTGTGGGCAAAGCTAGCCGGAAAAAACACTTACAAAGACAACAAAAACAGTATGGAGGTGTTAAATTATCTGCCGCTCTCATAGAATTGTGCGAACCGTTTGAGCCTGATATTTTATCCACAAAGGAACTTGAGAATCTGATAGCGTTAGCGGCTGTGGCATGGAATATTGCAGCGTTACCCAAAGAAGAACGGCTGGAAAGACTTACTGCTTTCATCGAAACAATACCAAACATGAAAGAAAAGTTGGAATCAGAAATTGACACAGTGTTACACGATGATTCAAAAAACACCGACTTCGCACCTGCGACTACTATGCTCCACTTCATAGGTGCCATGATTCAGCGGAAAGACGAGCTTTTTCCAAACGATGAC
>NQJG01000260.1 GCA_002256465.1 Methylococcaceae bacterium NSP1-1
ATAGCAAAAGCCAGGGCCATTTCCTGGTTACGACCACCTCGTCCATTGCCCTTCAAGGTAACGGTGGTTTCGCCACCCGCTATTAGGGCCAGCGATTTGTCGATGCCGTTGTCAATTACGTGTTTTGCGTAACGTACCCATTTTTCAGCTGCATTTCTTGCTTCACCACAAAGATGTGCATTGTATAATTGAGCTTCGTAGCCCAGATTTTGCGCAGCTTTAAGCGTTGCACTGACGCTAATGGCGTTACCGCCGATCAATGTATACGTGGCATTTTCAAAGGCCTTATCGCCAGGCTTCGGTGTTTCCGGAGCTTGGCCCAGTTTGCCCCGTTCCAAATACTCTTGAACGGGGGCGGGAACGTTGTTCCAAATGCCTTTGGCTGTAAAAACGGCAATGGCATCGTCATAAGTACTGGGATCAGGGACTGTGGGTCCACTGGCAATAGCGCTTAAATCATCGCCCAATACATCCGATAAAATAAGCGCATGTAAGTCCGCAGGTATTGCCAGTCTGGCCAGGCCACCGCCTTTTAACTGTGACAAATGTTTGCGTACGCAGTTAATCTGGTTGATGGTTGCGCCAGATGCTAGCAGCAAATCGGTGGTGGCAATCTTTTCTTGTAGTGAAATGGAGTCGACAGGGTAGGGAATGAGCGCTGAACCGCCGCCACTGATTAATACCAAGACCAGTTCACCCTTTTGTGCGCGGCTTATTCGTTCTGCACATTTTTTGGCGGCATAAAGGCCGGCTTCATCGGGTAATGGATGCGAAGCGCCGATGACCTCAATATTGTCAATGGTTGTTACGTTTTCATAATTGGTAACGGCAATGCCAAAATCCGCCAATAGTTGGGATGGGATGATTTCCTGGGCAGCTTTTGCCATACCGCAAGCTGCTTTGCCAAAAGCAATAAGATGGACTTTTGACCATTTTCCAGTGCGTTTTTGGGCTTTGTCATCGAGATTTAACAAAATTTCCAGCTGTTGGTCGTTAGCAAGCAAACAGCTTTTAACCGCTTGATAAGGATCAGCCGCAGCTACACCTGCTTGAAAAATGCTTAAGGCATTTTTTCTTGTTAACGAGGTTACTGGGTTTGCTAAATAGCTCATTGAGAAAAAATATTGTAACTAAGCCATTTCTTTAGCCAAGGCAAAAATATTTTCGGCATCAAGAATCTGCTTGTTATCTTCAAATAATTTGGCAATACAGGCGCGGTGTAAAGCCAGTTTTAACGCGCCGAAACCAATTGCGCCCCAGATAATCTTGCCATTGCGCAAGTTACCTTTATCCATCATATCCGTGCCACCAATGCCCAGGGGAGGAGTGGCATTAGCGTCGGCAATCATTTCAATATGGCTGTTAAATTGCCACTGGTCGGCAGTAAGTAACTCAACGCCTGCCGCGCCCGTTGCCAGAACAATATTGGCGTTTTCAATTGCCCTGGCTCTGGCATTATTATCAAAAGCTTCAATAGGGGTCAGGTCAACGCCAAAACGTAGCTTCATGTTGTTGCAGGCTTCCACGGCACGCTCCATTTTACGCGCAGTAATCGATACATTTGCACCTTCTTGAGCCAGCATGGCCGCGGCGCGCTGCCCCACAGGTCCTGTGCCTGCTAATACTACGGCTTTTTTACCGGCGAGTACCCCGCTGGAAGCTAGTTTGGCAACAGCTGCCGCTGCGGTGGTATTACTGCCGTTACTGTCCAGCATCACAGAGACTTGAAAGCCGGGAAAAAAACAGTTTTGAATGGCAGTAAATAATTTCTGACCGGCAACCATGTCACTGCCGCCAACAAAAATGGCGGTATTTTTTTTATCTTTAGGCGCGCGGGTAAAAATGGCACCTTCCACCAATCCTGTGACGTTTTCTGGAATTAAACCCCCATGTCCGATAACATGATCAGCTCCGCCATCATAGCCTACAACCGTATCGAAAACGGATGGATGAGTGTCTGTGTCGAATTGGAATAGCAGTTTTTTCATTAACTTACCCGTGACTATGCGTTAATGTGATGATTTTGTGCTGTATTATACCCGATAAAAAAAACTGTGCCGTGATTAAGCTGCACGATTAAGGGGTGTTTTTACTGCGGCAGGAATGATACGATTGTGCCGATTGTCAGCTATTCGTTCACTTGTAAAACTAAATCTGTGAAGAGAGGTGCTGATCGGATGTTACACATATTGTCGGGAATCATGATTGCCGATTATTAATGAGGCTTTATCAAAATAAGCTCTGTGATAAAT
>NQJG01000261.1 GCA_002256465.1 Methylococcaceae bacterium NSP1-1
TACTGAATCAGTTGTGCATGAGCGTATTGTTGTACAGGGTGAAATTGGTAAATTAACGTCACCGCTGCTACATGATGCCTTTGTAAGTCTGGATGAGGTCTTACGCAAAGTTAATGACTATTCGTCTTTAGGCGCAGAAATGCTTCGTCAAAAAGGAGTGCAGTCATCCTTAAGCAAAGCCATTTTCAAAGCATTCTGGATTTTTATTCGTACTTATTTGCTTAAAGCTGCTTTTTTGGATGGACGACAAGGCCTTATGTTGTCAATTTCTAATGCCGAAGGAACCTATTATAAGTATGTTAAATTGCTGGAGTTACAAAACCGGCGAAGTCAGCAAGAATGAACTTAATATCTGTTATTGTAACTACTTATAACTGGCCATCAGCATTACGGCTTTGTTTGGAAAGTTTATTTGCTCAACAGGACAATAATTTTGAAATTATTATCGCTGATGATGGATCCAGTCCAGATAGTCTTAAGTTAACCCAGACCTATTGTGCAGATAGCCCGGTTTCTATTAGCTATATTCATCATGACGATCAAGGATTCAGAGCGGGAACTATTAGAAATAAGGCGGTTGCACAAAGTAAAGGAGAGTATTTACTATTTATTGATGGAGATTGTATTCTTAGGCCTGATTTTATTGCTTGGCATCGGCAACTTGCAGAGATGGGGTGTTTTGTTCCTGGAAACAGGGTTTTATTAAGTCAGGAGTTTACCCGGAAAGTTATTGATCAACAGATTCTATTAAATACAAAACCTTTTTACTATTTCATTTTGCTCTGGTTACAAAGAAAAATTAATAGGATGTTCGGTTTTCTTCATTTACCTTTAGGGTTTTTAAGGCATAGCCAACCCAAAAAATGGCAAAAAGCCATGACTTGTAATCTGGGTGTATGGAAAATTGATTTTATTCGGGTCAATGGTTTTGACGAGTTGTTTGAAGGATGGGGTTTTGAAGATTCTGATCTGGTTATTCGTTTAATACATGCAGGGATTGTGCGTAAGGAAGGGCGCTTTGCTGTGCCTGTTCTACATTTGTGGCATCCTCATAATGACAAAAGCAAGCAAGATATGAACTGGAGCGATTGCAGTGCCAAGATTTTATTCGCGCAGAAAAAGGCGTTTCTCAGTATCTTGGGTAACAACTTTAAAGCTTTAGCACGCTGTTTGCATTAAACAGCTTAATGAACCTTCAGGAAATATGAAAAAAAAACCTATTGCAAGTTCTCAGGTATATAAGCGATTACTCCGCTATGTTATGCCTCACCGTGGACTATTTGTTATTAGCATTATAGGCTTCTTTATGTACTCAATCACTGAGTCATTATTTGCGATAATGATTAAGCACATTATTGACACGTTGCAGACAGAAACACGGGAAGGTATGTATTATTTGCCGCTGCTTTTTTGTGGCTTAATGGTGTTGCGTGGCACGGGTGCTTATTTGGGTAACTATTTTTTGGCAAAGGTATCTGTCAATGTAGTGCATAAATTAAGATGTCAAATCTTTGATCAGTATACACGATTACCGACGGCTTATTTTGATGCCAATAATAGTGGCTATATGATTTCAAGGATCACTAATAATGTAGGTGAGGTTACTAAAGCGACTACGGATGCATTGCGTACATTTCTGCGCGAAGGATTCACCACAGTAGGCTTATTGGCTTATTTGTTTTATTCAAACTGGATGTTATCACTGGTATTTGTTGGCATTACCCCGATTATTGTCTTGCTGGTGAATTATGTCAGTAAACGTCTCAGGGCCATCAGTAAGAATATACAAAACTCGATAGGTGATATGACGCATATAACTTCGGAATTGGTGACCGGGAATCGGGTGGTGCGCAGCTATGGTGGAGAAAGTTATGAACGTCAGCGATTCCTGGAAAGTAGTTTATATAATCGACGCCAATCGTTAAAACTGGCGACAACAACGGCAGTACATAACCCGATAATGCAGCTTATTATAGCGATGGCATTGGCATTTCTGATGTATATGGCTTTATTTTTTATGAAGCAGTCCAGTGTTGGTGAATTTGTAGGTTACTTGACGGCAGCTTTTTTATTGCCAAGGCCGATTAGGCAGTTGAGTGATGCAAATGGGGATGTTCAAAAAGGCATTGTGGCTGCCAAATCGTTATTTGATGTCCTGGATGAGCCAGGCGAGGTAGATGACGGCACTTATCAGACTGATAATTGTAAGGGAGCCCTGGAATTTAAAAATCTTTCATTTCAATATCCAGGTGCTAATCAGTCAGCACTAAAAAATATAAATTTTAAAATTGAACCAGGTCAAACTGTTGCTCTGGTTGGGGCTTCCGGTGGCGGTAAAAGTACCCTAGCTAATTTGGTGGCACGATTTTATCCGCATGATAGTGGTGAAATTTTATTGGATGGTGTGGAAATAAATGCTTATCAATTGGCGAATTTAAGAAAGCACTTGGCACTTGTTAATCAACAAGTTACTTTGTTCAATGATACGATAGCGAATAATATTGCTTACGGTGCGTTGGCGACAGCAACTCGAAGCGAAATTACTGCGGCGGCAGTAGATGCTTATGCGATGGAATTTATTAGTAAGCTGGATAAGGGGCTGGATACGGAAATAGGTGAAAATGGTGTTAAGTTATCAGGTGGGCAAAGGCAAAGATTAGCCTTGGCCAGGGCATTATTGAAAGATGCGCCGATATTGATTTTAGATGAGGCTACCTCGGCATTGGATACCGAATCAGAGCGATATATTCAGGCGGCGTTGCAAAAAGTTATGCGTAATCGGACGACTTTGGTTATAGCTCATCGGTTATCGACTATTGAAAATGCAGATGTGATTTTAGTGATCGATCATGGGTGTATTATAGAAAAAGGTTCTCATAGAGAGCTTATTGAAAAAAATGGAGCGTATGCACGATTGCATCAAATGCAGTTTAAGGAGCATCCTGAAAAAAATGGTTCACATGGTGAAAGTCTTTATTGTTGAGGGGACGTTATTTTGAAGACATTTATGTCGGAACTTGAAGAGCATCAATCCATGATAGACCGATTAGCTGATTGCTCTGGGGTGATCGAAGCGGCGGGAGAGCAACTGATCAATACTTTAAAGCAGGGGGGCAAGATATTGTTATGCGGTAATGGTGGCAGTGCGGCTGATTGTCAACATAACGCAGCAGAATTTGTGGTTCGCTACGAAAAAAAACGCAAGGCAATGGCGGCT
>NQJG01000262.1 GCA_002256465.1 Methylococcaceae bacterium NSP1-1
TCTGCCGGACACCAAGTATGCGGCGGGTGTCGCTTAATCAGCTTCGGACTCTATAACCAAATTGATCCGTGCAGAAAATGAAGAGATTATCGCTTGCGAGTTGGAAGCAGTGATAAATAATAAGCTCTACGAGATGGATTGGAAAGAGCTCAAAGATTCATCTTGTTGGCTGATAGGCTGGCACTGAGAAAACTTCCTCTTGTAGTCAAAAAGAGACGAAAGCTTGTAAGATGGTGCTTGTGCTAATGGATTAAAAGGGTATGCTTAGGCTAGGCGGTTGACTTTCGTATCCGTTCCATTGGGCTTCTTGTGTTTTGTTTAAGCCTTTTGCCAGAAAAAGTGAGTGGCCTGCAGAGGCTGTATCCAGATATTGAACAGGAGAACAACTATGTTGAAAATAAAAATACCGAGTGTCGTGCTGTTAGCAATAGCCTTTTCCCAAGTTGGCTACTCCGCAGAAAACCCTGCGCCTTCAAAAAACGCTGCGGAACTGCAAACGATGTCGAATCAATTTTGGTGGCCTGAAAGACTTGATTTAGCGCCGCTTCGTCAACACGCAGCTGAGTCCAGTCCGATGGACAGAGAGTTCAACTACGCTAAAGAGTTTAAGAAGCTCGATCTCAAGGCAGTGAAGAAAGACATCAATGATTTGATGAAAACGTCTCAAGACTGGTGGCCTGCGGATTACGGTCACTATGGGCCGTTTTTTATCCGAATGGCCTGGCACAGTGCGGGCACCTACCGCGTGGCTGACGGGCGTGGCGGTGCCGGCGGCGGTCAACAGCGCTTCGAGCCTCTAAACAGTTGGCCCGATAATGCAAATCTGGACAAGGCGAGGCGCTTGCTTTTCAAGCAAAAATACGGGAATAGCATTTCCTGGGCTGACTTGATGGTGCTAACAGGCAATGTCGCTTTGGAATCAATGGGCTTCAAAACTTTTGGTTTTGCGGGCGGACGCACAGACGACTGGGAAGCCGATTTAGTGTATTGGGGGCCTGAGAAAAAATGGCTCGCTGACGAGCGCTACAAAGGTGACCGGAAGCTGGATAACCCCCTTGCCGCAGTTCAGATGGGGCTCATTTATGTGAATCCGGAGGGGCCTAACGGCAATCCCGATCCACTAGCGGCCGCGAAAGATATCCGGGAAACGTTTGGCCGGATGGCGATGAACGACGAAGAGACGCTTGCGCTGATTGCCGGCGGACATACCTTTGGCAAAGCCCATGGAAATGGAAATCCATCTCAATGCGTAGGTCCCGCACCAGCCGCAGCCGGGATTGAGGAACAAGGTTTTGGCTGGAAAAACAGCTGTGGAAAAGGAAAGGGGGCCGACACGATTACAAGTGGGCTAGAAGGCGCTTGGACTATGAACCCAACGCAATGGACTCACCAATACTTAACTAATCTGTTCACTTACGAATGGGTCAAGACCAAGAGCCCGGCAGGAGCCACACAGTGGATTCCCAAGGATGACGCTGCGGCAACTTTGGTGCCAGATGCTCACGATAAAGATAAGCGACATGCGCCCATCATGTTGACTACGGACATCGCACTGAAAACCGATCCGAATTACGAAAAAATTGCGAAACGTTTCCTGGAGAACCCAAAGGAATTTGAGCTTGCCTTTGCCAAGGCATGGTTCAAGCTCACTCACCGTGATATGGGGCCTCGAACACGCTACCTTGGCACCGAAGTGCCCAATGAGGAGCTCATTTGGCAAGACCCCATTCCAGCAGTTAACCATAAGCTGATTGACGCTAAAGACACTGAAAGTCTCAAGAATAAAATTCTTAAATCGGGTCTGACCGTGCCGGAACTGGTCCGAACAGCTTGGGCTTCAGCGGCTTCCTTTCGTGGTACGGATTTGCGAGGCGGAGCCAATGGTGCTCGTGTTCGCCTGGCGCCCCAAAAAGACTGGCCGGTTAACAACCCGGCTGAACTTGCCAAGGTTTTGACGCAGTTAGAGGGCATTCAAAACGACTTTAACCGGGCGCAGTCGAAAGGTAAAAAAGTGTCGCTGGCGGATCTGATTGTTTTAGGTGGCGTTGCCGCGGTTGAGCAAGCTGCCAAGACAGCAGGTTACCCGGTGAAGGTTCCCTTCACGCCAGGGCGCATGGACGCATCCCAAGAGCAAACGGATGTGAATTCGTTTGCCGTGCTTGAGCCAAAAGCAGATGCATTCCGCAACTACTACGCTGAAGGCAACTTGCTGTCACCGACCGAAATGCTGGTTGATCGGGCCAACATGCTGACGTTGACCGTCCCTGAAATGACCGTTCTGGTTGGCGGCATGCGCGTTTTAGGCGCAAATTCCGGAGAATCCAGGCAGGGTGTTTTTACGGGTAAACCTGGAACATTGAGCAATGACTTCTTCTTAAACTTGCTCGACATGTCCACGAAGTGGCAGAAGTCATCCAATTCCGAAGGGGTTTACGAAGGCATTGACCGCAAGACGGGTGAGCTCAAATGGACGGCTACCCCGGTCGATCTGATTTTCGGGTCGCACTCTGAACTTCGGGCTATTGCCGAAGTGTACGCTTCTGAAGATGGCAAACAGAAGTTTGTGACTGACTTTGTGAATGCCTGGAACAAGGTGATGAAACTCGACCGCTTCGACCTAAAATAACTTTTTGAATTGAAAATATCTATAAATGGGTTTATTCAGCGCTTTCCAGGAAGTTTCGGATAGGGGTTAATTCATTCGCCTTGAGTTTGCAAATAATGGATGCTGAATAAATCATCCGGGTCAGTCCAGACTTTAACGGGGTGAAAACCTGCACGCAAGGCGAGGCGATGAAATCCGGCGATGCTGTATTTATGGGAGTTTTCAGTGTGTATGGTTTCCCCTGCGTTAAAGTGAA
>NQJG01000050.1 GCA_002256465.1 Methylococcaceae bacterium NSP1-1
TTCTACTGATTTTTTTAGGTTGAACAATGCTCGGTGTTCTTCCCGCGAAGGCAGTCCTAAACGTGCCCCTATTTTCGTACAACACAATGAACCGGCAGCACTCGCATAACGCAAGACATCAGGCCAATTCATCCGCGAGGATACTGCGGCGGCAAATGCACCATGAAAAGCATCGCCTGCACCGGTTGTATCAATCGCGATGATTGGAAATGCGGGCAAGGCGCCGTGCTCCTGTCCTCGTCGCCAAATTAGGCCTTTTTCACCCAGTGTAATAACCACAGCAGGAGAAATTTCTCCCAAACGAGTTAAAGCTGCTTCTTCATCGCCAGCTAATTGCCGGGCGAACTTTTCGGAACAAACCAGATAATCTACTTCCCCCATCAGGGCTAATGTTCCTTCATGCACAGAACCGGCATCCAGCACGGTAGGAATACTCTCATTTTGTGTGCGCTCCAACAGGGATTGAGACAAATACGGTTCGTGGCCATCGAATAAAACGACTTTGGGTGTGACAGAAGAAAAATCAATAGTTTTTGATGGCAGAGGCCGGGTTTCACCTTTATAATTGATTAAAGCTCGTTTTCCATCCGGTTTTACTAATACCATAGAGAGCGGGGTAGGGGAGCTATTACGAATAATAAGGCCTGTGTGAACTCCGTATTCAAGGAGTTCCTGATAATGTTTTTCGCCATAAATATCCTGCCCAAGATAGCCGGCGAAAGATGATTTTAACCCCAGTTTGGAAACGGTTACTGCGGCATTGGCGGCGGGTCCTCCACCGCAGCCGATAAAGCCTTCCGCGGAAATTTTTTCATCTTCGGCTGGATGATGGGTGACCGAAAAAACCAGGTCATAAGAGGCGTGACCTACACAAAGTACGTCAATATTCATAGGGGGAGAGACGTTACAATGCAGCGTCTCTATATCAATCCTTTCAATAAATCATTTTTAATATCGGCTATAGCCTCCAGGCCCACTGAAACCCTGACTAAGCCATCTTTAATCCCGGCAGCCGCCCTGGCTTCTGGTGTTAATCGGCCATGCGTGGTGGTCGCTGGATGGGTTATGGTGGTTTTAACATCACCCAGGTTTGCGGTAATAGATACCATTTCCGTGGCATCGATCAATTTCCAGGCATGTTCCTTACCACCGTCTAATTCAAAACTGACAATTCCGCCAAAATGACTTTGTTGACGTTTTGCCAAATCGTGTTGTGCGTGTGATGGCAAGCCAGGATAGTGTATTTTGGCGATGCCGGGCTGTTGTTCCAGCCACTTGGCCAATTCAAATGCGCTGTCGCAGTGTGCTTTCATTCTGACTGCCAGGGTTTCCAATCCAGACAAAAATACCCAGGCATTAAACGGACTCATGGTTGCGCCGCCGGTACGTAGATAAGGATAAATATGCTTTTCGATTATTTCATCGCTGGCGATAACGGCGCCTCCTACGCAGCGTCCCTGTCCGTCTATATATTTGGTTGCCGAATGGATAACAATATCCGCACCGGATTCAAAAGGCTTTTGCAGCACGGGGGTACAAAAGCAATTATCAACAATCAGTAAGCAATTATGCGCATGGGCAATATTAGCCAGTACAGAAATATCGGCAATTTCAATTAATGGATTGGATGGTGTTTCCAGAAATAAAAATCGGGTATTTGATTTTATGGCGGATTCCCATGCTGCGACATCAATCAAATCGACAAAGTCGGTTTCTACACCAAATTTGCTGAAATAATTCTGGAACATCAACACTGTATTACCAAAAACACCCCGTGAACACACCACATGATCGCCCGATTTGAGCAGTCCCATGCCAACTGCCATAATCGCCGCCATACCCGATGCAAATGCAAGGCAGCGTTCGCCCTTTTCCATAAATGCCAATCTTTCCTGAAAGGCATTCACCGTTGGATTGGTAAAGCGGGAATAGATATTGCCAGGTTTTTGCCCGGTAAAGCGCAAAGCGGCTTCCTCGGCGCTTTTAAATACATAACTGGAGGTCGCAAAAATCGGCATACTGTGCTCATCTTCATGAGTGCGCTTGTGTCCTGCTCTTATTGCCTGAGTTTCCAGAGAATAGTCGTTCCAGTTGATGTTTTTCATAGGTCTATAACATTTCAATAATGGATTTTTCGGAGTTACGTTCAGCCTGCGCATTGTCATTACGCAATGCTTCAGTTCGCTCCAGATAAACATCATCAATATCGCCGGTAATGTATTCTTTACTAAAGCATGAGGTATCAAAATGTTTGATACTGGGGTTACCTTTGCGAACCGCTTCAATTAAATCGCCCAGATCCTGATAAATCAAGCGATCAGCGCCTATTGCCTCGCAGACTTCATCTTCGGTGCGATTATGGGCAATCAACTCGTGCGCTGCCGGCATATCAATGCCGTAAACATTGGGGTAACGAACTGGCGGCGCGGCTGAAGCAAAGTATACTTTTTTAGCACCCGCATCCCGTGCCATCTGAATAATTTGCGCGGAGGTTGTGCCTCTTACTACGGAATCATCAACCAGTAAGACGTTCTTACGATCAAATTCAAGTCCAATGGCATTTAATTTTTGTCTGACCGATTTTTCACGCATTTTCTGTCCAGGCATGATGAACGTTCGACCAATATAACGGTTCTTCATAAAGCCTTCACTGAATTTAACGCCCAGCTTGTTTGCCATTTGTAATGCTGCGGTTCTACTGGTATCGGGTATGGGAATAACCACATCAATATCATGATCAGGCCATTCGCTAAGCACTTTTGCGGCCAGTTTATCGCCCATGCGCAGACGTGCCTTGTATACTGAAATATCGTCAATAATTGAATCCGGGCGAGCGAAATAAACATACTCGAAAATACACGGGCAATGATCAATTTCTTCAGAACACTGTTGAGTATGCAATACCCCTGATTCTTCAATGAATATCGCTTCACCAGGTTCTATGTCCCGAATAAGATCAAAGCCCAATACATCGAGCGCGACACTTTCGGATGCAATCATAAACTCAGAGCCTTGCTCGGACTTTCTCTCGCCAAATACCACGGGTCTGATCCCGTGAGGGTCTCTAAAACCCAGAATTCCAAATCCTGCGATCATAATAACAACGGCATAAGCGCCACGGCAGCGCTGATGAACGCCGGTTACTGCCTGAAAAACATCGTCGACACTTAAATCCAGTTTACCCAGGCTCTGTAGTTCATGAGCAAACACATTTAACAAGACTTCAGAATCAGAATCGGTATTAATGTGTCGTTGATCTTCTACGAACAGGGCTTTTTTCAATTCCTCTGTATTGGTTAAATTACCGTTATGGGCGAGTGTCAGCCCAAATGGTGAGTTTACATAGAATGGCTGCGCTTCTGCGGAACTGGTGCAACCCGCCGTTGGATAGCGAACGTGGGCTATACCCATGTTGCCCTTTAACTTAAGCATCTGAGCATTGTTAAACACATCGCGGGTCAAGCCATTGTCTTTACGCAAATGCAGGCGCCCGCTTTCACAGGTGACTATGCCCGCCGCATCCTGACCTCGGTGTTGCAAGACTGTCAATGCATCATAGAGCTCCTGATTAACGGCCTGATGTGAAACGATACCAGCAATACCACACATTATTTATACCTAAATTTCATAGTTGTTGCGGATTAAACCAATAGACACCAGTCCGATAATGATATTGTCTATCCAGATTATTGTTAATCCTGACAAACAACATTCAATGTTCAGATTACCTATAGGATTATTCAGCAATCAAAATAGACTGTATTTTTTGACTATCCAGCTTTGCCTTCATTTCGATAGCACGTTTCTTTTCCAGGGAAGGACCTACTTTAATGCGATATAAGCCTTTAGTCGCTTCCAGCGTCGCAGGAAGTCCTTGTTTGCGCAAATTCTCCATGAGTGATATGGCATTTTCTTTTTTACTAAAACTACCTGCCTGAATATACCAACGACTGAATTCCGAACCTGGCTTTACAGGTTTAACAGCAGGCTTTTCAGTTTTCTTTGTTGTCGTCGTAGTCAATGGTTTTGCTTTTGTTTGTTTAGTCGCCCCCGTTTCAATTTTCGGTTCCGGTTTTATAGGTGTCTCATCATCAGCTTCCTGAATCGATTTTTTGGATTTTACCGATTTATCAGTTTTGTCTACAGCACCTGTATCCAAGGAAGGGGATGTTTCATCGTTTATAGGTTCATCCGGTTCATCAGCGGGTTGTTCAGCCCCTTCTACTTCATCGACTTCGTCACCTAAAGGTTCATCTGAGGGGAGGTGTTTGTTTGCTGATAATTCAGCCTCTTCTTCTGTATTCACTACAGTTTCAGATCCTGCATTAGGCGTATTCAAAACCTGATTAGCACTGGTCGGCAATTTATTTGCCGACTCTTCACCCGTGTTAACCGGTGTGGCTGGAATAACCAATTCACTAACTGATTGGCCGCTATTATCAACAGGATCATCAAACAGCATAGGAATAAAAATAGCAGCTAAAGCAGTAACTACTACTGCACCAATCAACCGTTGTTTTAATTCTTGATTCATTTTGTCAACTCACCTTTTCTCAAATTCATTTAAACAATCAGATACCAAAAAGAAAGATCCAAAAACCAGCAGCAAATCATTTTCCAGCGACTGGTTTTTTGCAGCGTTAAACGCATCTGCAAAACCGGTAAAACCAAAGGAAATACGACTCACTGAGCTTTGTGAAAAAATCTTACGCATAAGGGGTTCTGTAGCCGCTCTTGGATTGGCTATCGGTGCAAAAAACCAATCATAGACCACAGGATTCATAATTTCGAGTACACCGGCTATGTCTTTGTCTTTCATCATTGAAAAAACTGCATGTATCCTTTTGTCGGGGAAAGTCATATTCAGATAATCAACCAATGTTTTGACTGCCTCTGGATTATGTCCAACGTCGATTAGCACGGGAATTTTATCATCAATTAATTGAAATCGACCGAGTAACTGGATATTTTTAAGTCCGATTCGAATTGCCATATCGCTTACCGGCAGGCTCTTTGCCAATACTTCAACTGCTAAGATTACGCTTGAGGCGTTGCGATATTGATGCTCACCTTTTAAACCCGGCTCAGGCAATTGACTAATGTGCCGATCACCCGCAAACCAATCCCAGGTTGTGGTTTGCTTTTTATAACCGAAATCCTTGTTGATACAATACAGTCGGGCATCTTTATCAATCGCACTCTGTAACAATGATTCGGGAGGATCGCAATCTCCGATAATTGCGGGGGTTTTCGCCCGGAATATGCCGGCCTTTTCCTGTCCAATTGCTTCGCGTGTTTCACCTAGCCAATCAATATGATCAATACCGATACTGGTTATCAACGATACGTTGGGGTCAATGATATTGACTGCATCAAGTCGGCCACCTAAACCTACTTCAAGCAATTGAATATCCAAACCTGAACGCCAGAATATATCAAGTGCAGCCAGTGTACCGAATTCAAAATAGCTTAATGAAGTATTGCAACGAACCGATTCAATTCTTGCAAAGGCTTCGCAAATCAATTCATCAGATACTGGCTTACCGTCTATTTTTATTCTTTCGTTATATTTAAGAATATGAGGAGAAGAATAAGCACCTACGCGGTAGCCCTGTGCTCTATAAATAGCCTCAAGATAAGCAATACATGAGCCCTTTCCGTTTGTTCCGGCAACTGTAATTGTGATTGGCTTGATGCAATCAGGATTAAGTGCATGATAAACTTGTGCTGCCCGCTCTAATCCCAAGTCTATTTTTACGGGATGTAAGCTTTCTTGCCAGTCCAGCCAGCCCTTTAGCGAATCAAAACGCATCATTAGCTGAGTGCTTGGCGACTGAATTATGCCTGATCAGAATGGTTTTCGACAACTTCTTCAGCTTCAACTGTCATTGACGTTGGTGCAACTGATACAGAAGCCTTTGCTCTACCTGCCATTAATAGTGTTAAAATGCTGGAAATTTTATCGCGCATTTCACGTCTGTCAACAATCATATCAATCGCGCCATGCTCCTGTAAAAACTCGCTACGCTGAAAACCTTCAGGTAATTTTTCACGGACTGTTTGCTCGATTACTCTGGGTTTCACGGACTGTTTGCTCGATTACTCTGGGTCCTGCAAAGCCAATCAATGCATTGGGTTCAGCAACATTAATATCCCCAAGCATGGCTAAACTAGCTGACACGCCGCCCATGGTCGGGTCCGTCATGAATGAGATATAGGGGATTCCGGCGTCGGATAGTTTGGTTAATGCAGCACTGGTTTTCGCCATTTGAAACAAGGAAAAAAGTGATTCCTGCATTCTGGCCCCACCACTTGAGGTAAATACAATAAACGGTATACCTAACTCAACGCTCTTGTTGACTCCACGAACAAAACGTTCTCCAACCACTGAGCCCATGGAGCCGCCCATAAACTTGAAGTCAAAAGCGGCTACAACAATATCGTTGCCTTTAAGCTGTCCTTTCATGACGACCAGGGCATCATTTTCTTTGGTTTGTTTTTGCGCCTGAATAATCCGGTCTTTATATTTTTTAGTATCTCTGAATTTTAAGGGGTCGACAGGCTTAATGTTCTTGCCAATTTCTTCGCGCTCTTCCTCATCCATGTGTTTGCCGATTTCTTCGCGTCCTTCCTCATCCAGAAACATATCCAATCGTGTTCTAGCCGAAATCCGCATATGATGTTCGCATTTTGGACAGACACTGAGATTTCTCTCCAGTTCAGTGTTGTAAAGAATTGCATTACAGCTTGGACACTTAGTCCATAATCCTTCAGGCACAGCCCCTTTTTTACTGGATCCTTCTGTTCTAATTGTCTTGGGGAGTAATTTTTCAAACCAACTCATTCGTATGCTCCATAGTGCTTTATCATAATGACCATGATTACGCTCTGTAACTATCCAGCGCCTGCCGTATGGATGTTAACAATTCAATAATTTCGTTTTTAGCCTGTTCCGGATCATCCAGATTTGCTTCAATTTTACTAATCAGTGCGCTACCAATAACAACACCATCGCCAATATTGGCAACAGTCTTTGCTGTTTGCGCGTCTTTTACGCCAAAACCAATCGCTACAGGCAATCGCGTATTTGCTCTGATTTGTTGCAGTTTGGTTTCGACATCCGTAGTATTCAAATGCCCTGCGCCGGTCACGCCTTTAAGCGAAACGTAATAAATATAACCACTGCCCGCAGCATCCATTTTTTTAACACGCTCATCGCTACTGTTGGGCGCCAGCAGAAAAATAGGATCAATATCGCGTGCCTTTAACAAAGTGCTGCATTCAAGTCCTTCTTCCGGGGGTAAATCAACGGTTAATACGCCGTCAATCCCGGCGCGTTGCGCGGCATTGGCGAAATCTTCATAACCCATTGCTTCAATCGGGTTCAAATAGCCCATTAGCACCACAGGCGTTTCCTGATCTGTTTTTCTGAATTCAGTAGCAATCTCCAGGGTTCGTCTTAAGCTCATTTTATGAGCTAAAGCGCGTTCGCTGGCGCGTTGAATAACAGGCCCATCGGCCATCGGGTCAGAAAACGGCACGCCCAGTTCAATAACGTCAACGCCTGCATTTACCATTGCGTGCATCATAGGCACAGTAAAATCAGGTCTTGGATCGCCCGCAGTAATAAATGGAATTAAGGCTTTGCGACCAGTTTTCGCAAGTTCTTCAAATTTGGCAGCTAATCGGCTCACAGTTCTATCCCCTCACGTTTAGCCATTGTTTGCATATCTTTATCGCCACGACCGGATAGATTCACAATGATAATTTCGTCTTTACTCATAGTGGGAGCAAGTTTCATGGTGTAAGCCATGGCATGGCTGGATTCCAGTGCAGGAATAATGCCTTCCATGCGCGTCAAGGCATAAAAACCTTCAAGTGCTTCGGTGTCGGTTATGTTGACGTAAGTTGCCCGTCCGGTATCCTTTAACCACGCATGTTCAGGGCCTACGCCGGGATAATCCAGACCTGCAGAAATAGAATGCGTCTCGATAATTTCACCGTCATCATCAGCCATTAGATAGGTGCGATTACCATGTAATACGCCCGGCCGACCAGCACACAAAGGCGCTGAATGCCTGCCCGTTGCAATGCCGTCACCCGCTGCTTCAACGCCATACATTTTAACTGATTCATCTTCAATAAAGGGATAAAACAAACCGATAGCATTTGAGCCACCGCCTACACAAGCCACTAACGCATCAGGTAAACGTCCTGTTGCTTCCTGACATTGCTGTTTGGATTCACGCCCAATAATTGCCTGAAAATCTCTGACCATTGCGGGATAGGGATGGGGGCCTGCAACCGTACCAATAATGTAAAAAGTGTTATCAACATTGGTAACCCAATCTCTGAGCGCTTCGTTCAAGGCATCTTTCAGGGTTTTAGATCCTGACTCAACTGCGACCACTTTAGCACCCAGCAACTTCATGCGGTACACATTTAAGGATTGACGGGCAACGTCAACGGCACCCATATAAACAACGCATTCCAGTCCCAGTCTTGCGGCAACTGTAGCCGTTGCAACTCCGTGTTGACCTGCTCCTGTTTCAGCAATAATACGTGTTTTTCCCATTCTCTTGGCCAATAACGCCTGGCCAACTGTATTGTTGATTTTATGTGAGCCTGTGTGATTAAGGTCTTCGCGTTTTAAATAGATCTGCGCGCCGCCCAGTTCTCGACTCCAGCGTTCAGCATAATACAAAGGCGAAGGTCGTCCTACATAATATTTTAAATCAGCATCCAGTTCCGCTATAAATTCCGGATCATTTAAATACTGGTGATAGGCAGCATTTAACTCCTGAATGGGTGGTATCAATGTTTCAGCTACAAAAATTCCACCATAAGGGCCAAAATGTCCTCGCTCATCGGGCATATTATATTTTTCGGTCATGTTGTTACTCTGTCACCCTCATTAACTTGTTTTATAAATGCCGCCATTTTAAGCGAGTCTTTAACGCCTTTGTTTGCTTCCACACCGCTACTGACATCAAGGGCGTAAGGTCTTACGGTTTGCACTGCCTGTTTGGCGTTAGTTTCATCCAAGCCGCCCGCCAGTATAACTGGCAAAATACATTGCCTGGGAATCAGTTTCCAGTCAAATTGAGTGCCGGTTCCGCCTTTTGCGTCTGGATGATAGGCATCCAGCAACAACCCTGCTGCATCATGATAATGCAGTGCCAAAGCGCCTATATCAATACCATCATGCATTTTCACTGCTTTAATGTATCGTTGACCATAAGTTCTGCAAGCCTCTGCGGGCTCATCACCATGAAACTGAAGGCAGTCAATCGAGACCCTGGACAAAACCTCGCGTATCCGTTCTTCCCGCTCGTCAACAAACAAAGCAACAACCGAGGTAAAAGCGGGCAGGGCATTGACAATCTTGACGGCCTGTTCAATCTCAACATGTCGTGGGCTGGGGGGGTAAAATACCAAACCAATTGCGTCTACACCCAAGTGCGCTGCATAAACAGCATCTTCAACACGGGTAAAACCGCAAATTTTAACGCGAGTTCGCATAAAGTGATATGAGAATTTATTGAATAAAATTTAGCCGCCTAGGATAACACAAAACAAAGTTGAACTTTGCCTGAAAATCAATCATCACCAGAAAATTGTATGGCAAAGCTTAATTGGATTTCAGTAACGAAGAATCAATAATACTTTCTCGTCTCTGAAGTGAAGCTATCTTACAGACTGCCGACCTAAAACAACCCCGTTATTCTGCCATTATCATCAATATCAATTCTTTCTGCGGCGGGTACTTTGGGTAAGCCCGGCATGGTCATTATGTCGCCTGCAATAGCGACTATAAAACCCGCGCCATTGGCTAGCCTGACTTCTCGAATTTCCAGCGTATGTCCGGAAGGTGCACCTTTAACTGTGGGATTTGTTGAAAATGACATTTGCGTTTTTGCCATGCAGATCGGGAATTTTCTGTATTCGTTATCCCATGCGGCGAGTTGGGCTTTTACTTTAGCATTGGCGGTGACACCACTCGCGCCGTATAACTTGCTTGCAATCGCTTCGATTTTTCCCCACAAACTGAGGTTTTCATCGTAGACGTAGGTAAATCCAGGTTCGCGGTGGTCAACGATGTTAACAACGGTCTGTGCCAAGGTTTCTGCGCCTGCACCACCTGATGCCCAATGCCTTGAAATCACGCTGGTCGCGCCTATAGCGCTACATTTTTGTTGTAGTAAAGCGAGTTCTGCATCAGTGTCAAAAGTAAAATGGTTAATGCACACGACACAAGGCAACCCGTAATGCTCGGTAATGTTGAGGTAGTGACGTTCAAGATTGGCAAAGCCTTGTTCCAGCGCTGCCAGATTTTCACTGTTTAAGGCTTCTTTGGCTATGCCGCCATGGAATTTAAGCGCTCTGATGGTGGCAACCAAAACCACTGCCGAGGGTTTTAGCCCAGACATGCGACATTTAATGTCAATAAATTTTTCAGCGCCCAAATCAGCCCCGAAACCCGCTTCGGTCACGACATAATCAGCCAGTTTTAACGCTGTTTTGGTGGCGGTTACTGTATTGCAACCGTGGGCGATATTGGCAAAGGGACCGCCATGAATAATAGCGATGTTGTTTTCCAGTGTTTGCACCAGATTGGGTTTGATGGCATCTTTTAATAAGGCGGCCATTGCGCCTTGGGCATTCAAATCACGGGCATAAACGGGGGTAATATTGTCGGATTTATAGCCGATAACGATGCGTCCCAGACGTTCCTTAAGGTCAACGCGGCTGGTGGCCAGGCAAAGAATCGCCATAACTTCAGAAGCGACCACGATATCATAGCCATCTTCACGCAAATAACCATTCGCAGTTCCTCCCATACCGACCACGATGTTGCGCAAGGCGCGGTCGTTCATATCAACAACGCGTTTCCATTGGATGCGTCTTGGGTCTATATCCAGGGCATTACCGTGATTGATGTGGTTATCTATCAAAGCTGATAACAGATTATGTGCAACGCCGATAGCGTGAAAGTCACCGGTAAAATGCAAATTGATGTCTTCCATAGGAACGACTTGCGAATAGCCGCCACCCGCCGCGCCGCCTTTTACCCCAAAGCACGGCCCTAATGAAGGTTCACGCAGGCAAATTATGGTTTTTTTGCCAATGCGGTTCATGGCATCGCCCATTCTCCTGCTGGGGTTGGGCTGATAGCAGTCACCAGAATCAGCTTGCCGTCTTGTTGATCGGTCAGGCTGTTGATATATTCCAGCGATATTTTGGCTTTGTAATGACCGAAGGGGTCCAGGTGCTCGGCTTCTATGCCATACTGTTCTTTCGCCAGCTCGATGATGGGTCGCATCGTGGCGTGTTGAGCGATTTCAATATCAGACATGATTGTTTTCCAAAAGAAGGGGGATTAATTTTTGATTAAATGAATGTGATGGTATATCGGCTAGCGAGTCGACCCCAGCTAGTCTATTGACCATTTTTCAGTATTTGTAAAATGGCGCTTATGACTTTTTCATGTGCCGCATCTGTCAGTGTGGCTATTTTTTTATTGAATAGCGCCGCATTGGCTGTGAATAGTTTACTGGGTCGAACAAAGCTGACCAGGTTCAGGCCGCCATTTTTATAATCGGTCTCGTCAATGAGTATAGCCTTGTTGTCGTTATATGATTTACTGGTGATTTGACACAATATCCAATCGTT
>NQJG01000051.1 GCA_002256465.1 Methylococcaceae bacterium NSP1-1
AATCGCTGATGACAGGTACGCCTATTCCTTTAAATACGGCTTGCTGATTCCAGGGTTCGCCGACGCAGTAACCGACAATAGTGCCTGAATCCATAGTGGCGGGCCTTTGGGGAGGTGGCGTTACTGACAGCATGGCTTCGGCATCAATCTGGCCGGACGTGTCTTCGGGTGGCGCATAATAGCCGGGCTTGATACCGCCGGCGGCCAGCCAGTAACGCAATTTCATGTTATGCGTGCCGACCGGGAAGGTCATTGCCATATTGAAAGGTTTGCCTGCGCTTTTGTATTTTTCCAGAACAGGTTTTAAGGCATCCGCTTTAATAGGATGTTCCGGTTTACCGCCTTTCATCGGTATCTGAGGTTTCATTTGCTTCCAGACATCATTCGATACCGTAATCGCATCGCCATTTAAAGTCATGGTGAATGCACTGATTATGTCCGCTTTAGTGCCATAGCCAATGGCGGTTCCAAATGGCAACGTTGCCAGCATGTGCGCGCCATCCAATTCGCCATTGATGACCCGGTCCAATAAAACCTTCCAGTTGGCTTGGGCTTCGACTTGCACGGAAAGACCTTCATCCTCGAAATAGCCCTTTTCATAAGCAACGGCTAAAGGCGCCATATCGGTTAATTTGATAAAGCCCAGTTTCAGGCTTTCTTTTTCCAGTTTTTCAGCTGCGAAAGCACTGGATGCAAAGCTTAAAGTTGTAATTGCGGCTACAGCAGAGAGCGCAGTAACCAGTTTTTTAATAGTGAATTTTCCAGTTTTTTTCATGATGGCTTAATCCTATACAGATATTAAGGGCAAAAAAAAACGTCGCAAAACCGAGTGTCAATAACGACACAATGATTTAGTCGACGCCTTTGTCTTTGTGCTCAACTTTGAGCTTGGAATTGTGACTCCAGCTTTGGAGCCTCTGTAAGTGTTAAAGCATAAGCTGTGCCAAATACTTTTAATCAATATTCTTTACTTAAAAAATACTAATAAATACAGGCGTTTGTAATATTTATATGAAACTGGAATGAACGTTGATTGCAATAATCAGGGACAGGGAAGATAAATGCTGTGCTCTGGTAATGTGCGGTACAGATTGTGTTTTGCACCAAAAAGGAACTGTTTGGATGGGTTAAATTTAAAACAAAAAACTGACAATCGCTTTTAATCGGCCATTTTTTATTACTGGTATGGCTAACATACTGCTCAGATTATCCAGTTCGGGGTTGTAATCAGGTTCATGATTACCAGTGATGACCGGCATACCGGTCAGCCAAACCCGGCCAAGCGCGCCGACCCCCTTGTTAACGGTAATCGTTTCAAATATTTCTGCCAGATCATTGCTGTTTTTACTATAACCCTGTTGGCAGATGAGTTGTTTACCGTGTTGGTCAGGAATCCATATTTGGATTCGTTTGGCAAGGGGCGTGGCTTTAGCCGATAAAAAGGTCATGATGTAGGAATGTCCGGGATTATCGGAAACAGGAATACCAATGCCCATGCTAATGCCCGCTTGTTGTGCGTCGGAGGCCCTGATGAACGTATCCGCCTTGCTTATATCATTGACAAGAACCGGCAAGCCCGTTTCCCAGGCCAGTCCTGCCAAACCTTGGCCTTTAGGCATGCTAATTTGCCGGGAAATAGCTTCAAAGTGTTGCAGTGTGCCGTAATAACCGTCCATAACGTTAAGCGAGTTTTCCGATAGCGGATTATTACGCCAAACTTCGATAGCGCCGGCATGGTCTTCATCATCGCCACATAAAAAAACGACAACGGCCATCAGAAAGTCGCCGGAAAAAACGGGTATGGCAATACCGCAAGTCAATCCGGCTTTTTTTGCCGCAGCGGTTCGCTTGAAATAAGAATGTTCAAATTTTGTCAGTACAATCGGATGGCCCGCAGCCCAAGCCTTGCCGGGTAAACCTTCGTTATAAGCAAACAGTTGTTGTTCGCTGGCTGCTTTAAAATCGATTAGTCCGCCATATAAACCGGAACCAAATTCCAGCTGAGTACGTTCTTTGTCTGGAACCCATATTTCAGTGACTTTGATAAACGTTTTCATAGCTTTTAGGCTTAGTTGAGGCATTTTTATTTAAACAATTCCGACATGGCAATAACGTTTTTAGCCATTTCACCCAGGGTAATATTTCTATCCATCGCCAATTTTCTAAGCGTGTGGTAGGCATCGTCCTCGGTAAAGTTTTGTGTTTTGATTAAAATGGCTTTAGCACGATCTATCTGTTTTCTGTCTTCAAGTTTTGCACGTGCTTCTTCCAGTGCATTGTTGAGAGATTGTTGATGTTTGAATCTGGCGATAGCAACATTGATGATGCTGTTAATGCGGTTGTGCTCAACACTATCGACTATAAAGGCACTGACTTCTGCTTTAATTGCCTGATTTATAGTGTCGATATTGCTGTCACCGGCAAACATAATCACAGGTATAGGGGACTGTTGATTAAGAGTTTGCAGATCAGTCAGCAATTTTTTTGAAGGTGTATCAAGATTAAAAATAATGATATCCGGCGTGATTTCTTTGGTTAGCGCTAAAAAGGTAGGGCTGTATTTGGATTTCAGGAATTTGAAACCATAGTCTTTAAGGCTATTTTCCAGCAATGTATTATCAAGATCGTTTTCAATCAATAATACATTAAGCATATTCATGATATTACGTCAGTATAAGGTAATAGTATCAAACATTTCGTTTTCAAAAAGTCGTTGGTGCACCAACGATAGAGCATTTGAAAGCGTGTTTATATTTAATTAAGCATGTACTATGCCAAAATTAATAAAATGATTTAAATGTAACTTTTTATTCAATAATTATAAGTAGTTATAAAATATCTATTCTGCAAAAAACGTGTTAACAAGGTTATTAAACGCCTGAAAATAATGCATTAAATTTGTGCAAATGATTGCGAGTTGCACCATTTTTGTTTTTTTATGTTTAAGTACGTAAAATTTACCCCGCTATACGGAAGTTGTAAAACTTAATACGATAGACAAGCGGAATAAATTGCTGGGAATGAAGATAATACATCGCTTTGAATAGTAAGTTATAATTTATGGTTTTCTTAGTAAATTCAGTAAATCAAGCATGTCAGAAATACAATCAGAACTGCAACGGCGCCGTACATTTGCCATCATTTCACATCCTGATGCGGGTAAAACCACCATTACCGAAAAACTCTTGCTGTTCGGTGGTGCCATTCAGCTTGCAGGTTCAGTAAAAGGGCGTAAGGCTGCGCGCCACGCGACCTCTGACTGGATGGAAATGGAAAAAGAGCGGGGTATTTCGGTGACGACCTCTGTCATGCAGTTTGAACATAAAGATTGCATTATTAATCTCCTCGATACTCCCGGTCATGAAGACTTTTCCGAAGACACGTACCGTACTTTAACAGCAGTGGATTCGGCACTGATGGTGATTGACGTTGCCAAAGGTGTTGAAGAGCGAACCATTAATTTGATGGAAGTGTGCCGGTTACGTACTACGCCCATTCTTACATTTATTAATAAACTGGATAGAGAAGGGCGCGAACCGATTGAATTAATGGACGAAGTCGAGAACGTGTTAAAAATTAAATGCGCGCCGATGACTTGGCCTATTGGTATGGGCAAGCGTTTTAAAGGTGTTTATCATCTATATAAGGATGAAATACATTTGTTCAGCGCGCAGCATGGTGGAAGAATTGCCGAAGCCGAAGTTATCAAAGGTTTAAATAATCCCAAGCTGGATGAGTTGCTTAGATATCAGGCGGAAGAATTACGCGATGAAATTGATTTGGTTAAAGGTGCGAGCCATGAGTTTAATCTTGAAGACTATCTTGCCGGTGAATTAACGCCTGTTTTTTTTGGTTCTGCCATTAATAATTTCGGGATTCTTGAATTACTTGATGCGTTTGCTGAATATGCGCCGTCACCCAGACCAAGACAAGCAGAACAACGTATGGTTGCACCCGAAGAAGACAAGTTTACTGGTTTTGTATTTAAAGTTCAGGCAAATATGGATCCGTCTCATAGAGACAGGGTTGCATTTTTAAGAGTGTGTTCCGGTAAATTCGACAAAGGCATGAAGATCCATCATGTTCGCATCGGTAAAAGTATTCAGGTTGCCAATGCCATCACCTTTCAAGCCGACACCCGCAAAAGCGTAGAAGAAGCTTATCCCGGCGATATTATTGGGTTGCACAACCATGGTACTATTCAAGTTGGCGATACTTTTACCCAAGGTGAAACCCTTAAATATGGCGGTATTCCCTATTTCGCCCCGGAATTATTCCGTCGAGTGGTCTTAAAAGACCCGTTAAGAGCGAAAGCCCTGCAGAAAGGACTGGTACAATTGACCGAAGAAGGCGCAACACAGTTATTCAAACCTTTAAAAAATAATGACCTTATTTTGGGCGCAGTCGGCATACTGCAGTTTGACGTCACTGCCTTCCGCCTTAAAAGTGAATACAATGTTGAATGTGTTTATGATGCCGTCCCCATCTCAACCGTACGCTGGGTAAGTTCTGACAAACCAGCGAAACTTGAAGAATTCAAGAAGAAAGCTTTTGATAATCTTGCTGAAGATGGTGGAGGTTATCTGGTATATCTGGCCAATAGCCGGGTAAACCTGCAGCTGACTGAGGAACGGTGGCCTGATATAAAATTCAGTGCAACCAGAGAGTTGTAAATGCCTGTAAATTCGCATGCGTGACTAATCAACCCTGCAATTGTTCTCACAATCCCCAAATAACCGAAGCTCCAGCTTCCTGTTTGCCAGGCAGCTAAAGCTTCAAATGCGGAATTACCAAACAGACGCTTGGGTTTTGACTAAATAACTAACTTCTACAAGACCGAAGTGTATATAGGTTATTGTTCTATGGTGTAAACGGCTTAATCAGCTAGTCGCTTGCTTATGCGGCTATATGCTTCTTTGAGCTCTTCGCCAACTATTTTGGCCTTGGCTATAAACTCTTCAGATGTTTCTTTTGAATCGTCAGCGATTTCAGCGGCCTTGTTTTTTAGGGTATCCCAATGTTTATCCGCTTCTTCAAATTCTTCTTTGGCTTCCATTGATGCGAGATGCAGTTTCAACTTTAATTCATCACGCTCTACTTTCAGCTTTTCTAATAAATTGTCGAATTCTATTTTCATTGTCATGATTCACCTCATTATTACTTGATTAAAAATTCCTGGTATCAGGATAAAAAAGGCATTCGACTGAGGTAAATGCCTTTTGAGTACTAAAAAGCCGCTTGGTTATACATAGCCTTACACTATTTAGATTCTATCATAAGCCCATGGCTTTTGTATGGTCTTAGTCTCTTCCAATATGAAATGAGCCTGAAGGAGGTGGCTCTTTCTAACATGAAATGAGCCTGAAATAAGCTGAGATTCTGTTCATGATGGGAGGATGAAAACTCTCATGAACGACACACAACTTGAAACGCTTGACCAAGTTCGGCAATTTCTGGAAGGTACCGAAACGGTTAGCTTCCAAATTGAAAGCAAAAACGCGCGGTATCGCTGGCTACAGCATACCTTGGTCAAGTTTCGCTATCAGCAACTCAACAAGGCAGATAAAGGGCTGATTACCCGTTACATACGGAAGCTGACGGGCTATTCGCCGGCCCAGGTAAAACGTTTGATCAGGCAGTATCGGAAAACCGGTCGTCTGGTGCGTAAGCAACGAACGACTAAGGGATTTCAGCTGAAATATACACGCGAAGACGCCTTATTGCTTGCTGCCCTCGATGAGCGTCATAACACATTAAGCGGCCCGGCAACCAAAAAGCTCTGTGAGCGCGCTTATCACGTTTTCGGTGAAACCGACTATCAACGCTTGGCCGGCATCTCTATTGCCCATCTCTACAATCTGAGAAAATCCAAAACCTATAGTGGGCAGCGGCATCAGTACGAAAAAACCAAGCCAGTGTATTCAAAGATTGGCGAACGGCGTAAGCCCAATGCCAATGGACAACCGGGTTTTATTCGCATAGACAGCGTCCATCAGGGTGACCAGGATGGAGTAAAAGGCGTTTACCATATCAATGCCGTTGATGAGATCACCCAATTTGAGGTGGTATG
>NQJG01000052.1 GCA_002256465.1 Methylococcaceae bacterium NSP1-1
CTGCAGCGTCTCTACATTCTGCTGTTTTAGCCAGGCAAAGAAAGTTTCTTTATCGGGCTTGGCAATGGCAAGTTTCTGGCAGCGACTGACAATAGTCGCAGGTAAATGAGCCGGTTTATCGGTAATTAAAAGTATGACTGTGCGCTCTGTCGGCTCCTCCAGGCATTTTAGAAAAGCATTAGCCGCTGCATTGTTCATAAGCTCGGCAGGATTTACAATGGTAACCCGATAGGACTCAAACTGAGGCTTTAGGGTCAAACGAGTTACCAGGCTGCGGATTTGTCCGATAGTAATGGCTTTTCCCGGCTCATCGGGCCCTATTTGGATAAAATCGGGATGTGTTTCAGCGGTAAGCAGCAAACAACTGTCACAATGACCACAACCCAATCCGTTGCCTTGTGGCTTCGCACAAAGCAGGGAAAAAGCAAATTGCTTGGCTAAATGCTGCTTACCCATACCTTTATTTCCAGTAATGAGTAAAGCCTGAGGAACACGATTTTGCATTCTATAATCGCACAGATGATCCCAGTATTGTTGCAGCCAAGGCAAAACACTCATCTTAACAAAGTACGAATAACATCAATCAGTGCACTTTGCACATCGACTAACGGCCGGTTAGCCCTAATCAATTTAATACGTTCGGGATGCAGTTCCGCTTGCAACAAATAAGCTCGCCTGACATGCTCAAAAAAGCTGATTTTTTCTAATTCAAAACGGTCGAAACTTCCTCTTTCTCTGGCGCGCTCTATACCAATCTCAACTGGAGCATCCAGTAACACCGTCAAATCAGGTCTTAAATTGCCCTGTACCAGATTTTCCAACCACTCAATAGTGCTAATGCGCATATTTCGACCTCCGCCCTGATAAGCATAAGTGGCATCGGTAAAGCGATCACAAAGGACCCACTCTCCCTGCGCCAAGGCTGGCTCAATAACATGTTTGATATGCTGGGCGCGAGCAGCAAAAATCAGCAATAATTCGGCTTGTTCTGAAATTATTTCACTGTCCTTGTCTAGCAATAAATGGCGTATTTTTTCGGCCAGCACGGTCCCCCCGGGCTCGCGAGTAACAACAACAGGAATGTTATGCTCCTGTAAGTAGTCCCTTATAAAAGTCAAATTGGTGGTTTTGCCAACCCCTTCCCCACCTTCCAATGTGATAAATTTGCCTCTGATCATTTTTTCTTCCTTTGAAAGCTGTCCACCGCCAGGTTATGATCTTTTAATGTAGCAGAAAACTCATGAGTGCCGTCACCACGAGCTACAAAATACAGGGTATTGCTATTATCAGGATGCAGGGCGGCATTAATAGCATCACGTCCCGGCATGGCAATCGGGGTTGGCGGCAAGCCTTTAATTACATAAGTATTGTAAGGTGTCGCTGTTTTTAAATCTTTATAACTGATATTACCCCGGTAATTTTCACCCATGCCATAAATGACCGTAGGGTCTGTTTGCAGCAACATGCCTGTTTGAAGTCTGCGTATAAATACCCCCGCTATTAAGGGTCTCTCAGTAACTACCCCGGTTTCTTTCTCTACAATTGAAGCTAATATCAATGCTTCATAAGGCGTTTTGAAAGGCAAAGCCTCAGCTTTTTGGCGCCATTCCTCCTTCAATACTAATTGCATTTTATCGTAGGCTCTTTTTAATAAAGCAATATCAGAAGTATGCTTTTCAAAAAAATAGGTGTCCGGAAAAAACAAACCCTCAGGCGACTGCATGGATGCAGGAGGTACGACCCCAGGGACGGGGGAGCTAGAACAACGGATGGAGCAGTTGTCGAGAGCAATTGCCGAGTGTTTTATATCGACTCCAAGCTGGGACATTAACGCTTCAAAATCAATGTTATGCAAGGTATGATCAAGGTTAGGGTTGTTCTCAACCTCCTGCAGTATTTCTTTAAAATTCCAACCTTCCGGAAAAGTAATCGCATATTGCCTGGTTTTTCCTTGCACAAACAGGCCTAATATTTCGGGTAGAGTTAAACCAGGCGCTAACTCGTATTCTCCAGTTTTAAGTTTTTTAACCGCCTTTTCCCGAACAGCAATGACTTTAAACCAGAACGGCTTAATGCCTACGTTTTGGGCTCGCAGCTTATCGCTAATTTGCTTAAACGAATCACCCTTGTTGATTTCTATAACAACCGGCTTACCAACCACCGCAGGTGTGTGTAAAGCACTTTCAAAGTCTCGCCACGCCCAGCCACACGCTACAATTAAGGTAAGTAATACACAAACGATGATTTTAAAAACCACCGCTAATTGCCTCATTTTGAAATTGAGTGAGCCAGGTTTGTAATTGTCTGGTTCTCTCACCTACTGAAAAACATGTCGTTGCGATTTGCTTGATGGGCCAGATACCTACAATCGAATTACAGACAAAGACCTCATCAGCCGATAACAGTTCATCTTTAGTAAATGTGTGCTCTATCACAGAAAACCCATAATCATAAGACATCGCCATTATAATGCCGCGCATAATGCCGGCAACACCTGCTAGCGCAAGTGATGAGGTATAAAGAGTATCATTTTTAACATAAAAAAGATTAGTCATTGTTCCTTCAATAACATGTTCATTCATATCGAGCATAATACCCTCCTGAATATCGGGATTAGTCCATTCAGCCCGCGCCAATATCTGCTCAAGCCGGTTCAGATGTTTAATACCCGCTAAACCTGGATTTAACCCTAAACGGGTATCGCAAAATAGGGCTGTTATACCCTGCACCTTGTAGATGTCTGGATAATCAGGAAATGGATGTAAACTTAATACACGGGTAGTCTGAATCACATCAGGTTGGCGGTAACCTCGCCCACCTGAACCGCGAGTGAGTATCATCTTAAGAACGGCTTTGCTTGAATGTTGGCAAAGCTTTTTAGCCTCGAATGTAAGAAGCTCTGTACTTGGGAAAGGAATATAAAGCCGACGACAACCAGCCTCTAATCGATCTATATGTCGACCAATAAAGACAGGCTGTCCGTTGGTAACTGCTATTGTTTCAAATAATCCATCACCGTATTGAAAACCACGATCAGATATTTCAATATGCGACCTGCACTCACCATTAACCAGAATCATAAGGAATGGGAATAAAATAACGAGGACATTTTGACGCAGGATTTTTATTCATATTCAAGTCGTATCAACAGGAGCATAGCAAGCTATATTACTGTTGATACAGCGCAGAAGACGGATAATAAGACAAGCCATAGCTTTCACGTTCTAAAATTACCATTCCCAAGTAAAAACGTTACAGTCGCGTCTTTACTCTATTCGTAACGTTTAAAAACCAGGGTACCATTGGTGCCACCAAAACCAAATGAATTGGACATGGCTACATCGATTTTCATATTTCTTGCCGTATTCGGCACATAATCAAGATCGCATTCAGGATCTTGATTTTCCAGGTTAATTGTTGGCGGTGCAATTTGGTTTTGGATACTTAATGCCGCGATCACTGCCTCAATACCTCCTGCCGCCCCTAACATGTGGCCAAGCATGGATTTTGTGGAGCTAATTGCAACTTTATAGGCGTAATCACCCAACGCCGCTTTCATCGCATGGGTTTCACCTATATCGCCTGCAGGCGTCGATGTGCCATGCGCATTGATGTAATCAACATCGTCCGTATTTAAACCAGCATCGCGTAAGGCATTTCTCATACACCGAGCAGCGCCCTCTCCACCTGCTGATGGTGTTGTCATGTGATAGGCATCAGCACTCATGCCATAGCCGACCACTTCGGCATAAATTTTTGCGCCACGGGCTTTAGCATGTTCCAGCTCTTCAAGAACAACAACACCCGCACCATCACTTAATACAAAGCCATCTCGATCTCTATCCCAAGGACGACTGGCGGCTTGAGGATCATCATTACGACGGGATAAGGCTTTGGCAGAAGCAAACCCACCCATTGCTGTCGGTGATGTTGTACAGCGCTCTGCACCGCCTGCAATCATCACATCGGCATCACCATACATTATATGCCGGGCGGCATCGCCAATATTATGAGTACCCGTAGCACAGGCTGTAACGATGGCAAAGTTAGGACCTTTTAACCCGTATTTGATTGAAAGATTGCCTGAAATCATATTAATAATGTTACCAGGTACAAAGAATGGCGAGATACGGCGCGGCCCGCCTTTCTCATAGATTGAATAGCATTCCTCAATACCAGTGATACCGCCTATCCCAGCACCTATTGCTACACCGATACGTTCAGCATTTGTCTCGGTGACTTCAAGTCCTGAATCATCAATAGCCTGACACCCAGCAGCAATACCATAATGGATAAACCCATCCATCCGTTTGGCATCTTTGTCGGGAATATACCGGGAGATATCAAAATTTCTTATTACGCCGCCAAAAGTGCTGGCAAATGGAGAAATATCAAAGGAATCAATTGGACTTATGCCACTTTTACCATTAATAATACCGTCCCATGTTTCTGCGACAGTGTTGGCTAAGCACGTAACCGCACCCAATCCAGTTATTACAACTCGACGTTTGCTCAATGTAATGTACCGTAAGATAAAGTGAAGAAGAGGATGAAGGGGTATTAATCAAAAGACCGCATTAAAAAAACATTAACAATCAATACGTTAAAATCCAGAATTGCACGGGACAATTGCGTACATTTTGTACGCGTTATTTGCTAACGGTTACTCAGTGGATGAACTTATAGTTCATCCACTAATAATCAGTCTTACGCGTTTTTTTCCACGTAATCGATAGCCTGCTGAACAGTTGTAATTTTTTCAGCCTCATCGTCTGGAATTTCGCATTCGAATTCTTCTTCAAGAGCCATAACGAGTTCAACTGTATCCAGAGAATCAGCACCGAGATCATCTACAAATGAAGCATCGTTAGCGATATCTTCTTTAACACCTAATTGCTCTGCAACAATCTTTTTTACTCGTTCTTCAATGTTACTCATAATTATTATCCTCAAACATTGTAAGTTTTTCGATCTTGAGAAACTTACAATGATATTGTTATTAGTTTTGACTGAAATCCCGTCTCCGGCAAATCCAGACGGCGGGGCAATTATACTTAATATTACAACAATGTCACCATATTAAGGCATAAACATCCCACCATTGACATGAATGGTTTCACCGGTAATATAGCCGGCACCTGCCGAAGCAAGAAATGCAACAGCATGGGCAATTTCTTTTGCCTCGCCTAAACGAGACAAGGGAATCGATGCCAATAAGGCATTTTTAATTTCATCACTCAATTCCTTGGTCATGTCGGTATCAATAAATCCAGGCGCGACAGTATTCACTGTAATATTGCGTGAACCAACTTCTTTCGCCATTGATTTAGCAAATCCAACCATGCCCGCTTTCGCTGCTGCATAATTTGCCTGTCCTGCATTACCAGTAAAACCAACCACGGATGAAATATTGATAATACGACCGGTTTTAGCTTTCATCATGCCACGCAACACGGCTTTGCTCATGCGAAAAACGGACGTTAAATTGGTGTCAATAATGTCATCCCATTCATCATCCTTCATCCGCATCAACAAATTATCCCGCGTAATACCTGCATTGTTGACCAATACTGTCGGCGCACCAAATTCATCATTAACCGATTTAATCACTTCCGTGATAGATTCGACAACGGCCACATCAAGCTTGATGCCTTTACCATTTCCGCCTAAATAATCGGAAATTGACTCAGCGCCGGCAACCGATGTCGCAGTGCCTACAACAAAAAAGCCATCCCCAGCCAATCTTTCGGCAATTGCCCTGCCAATACCACGACTGGCACCTGTTACTAAAGCTATTTGCTTAGCCATTGATTTGCTCCAATACTTTGTTTAAAGTCTCAGGATCATAGATAGAAAAATGTTCGGCCTCTTTAACGATACGTTTGTTCAACCCAATCAGTACCTTGCCAGGCCCGCACTCAACAAAACGGGTCACTCCCTGATCATGCATGAACTTAATGGTATCGACCCAGCGTACTGGCTTATAGAGCTGTTCTTTTAAAGCATTACGGATCACTTCAGGCGCGCCATGCGAAGCAACATCTA
>NQJG01000053.1 GCA_002256465.1 Methylococcaceae bacterium NSP1-1
TATTTCCCTATTCTTATGCGGTTTACTACAATCAGGAGAATAAATAATGCGTGTTGAAGATTTAATGAAATCAAAAGTATTTACAGTCGAGCAACACGACTTGATTGATAGGGTCTTTTTTTTAATCCATTACGAAAAAGTTCGTCACATACCAGTCGTTGAAAAAGGCAAAGTTATCGCGATCGTTTCCGATAGAGATTTGTACAAAGCTTTAGGACCAAAAAACAACTCTAACGCCATTGAAGCGGCAAGCGAAAAAAATACTGCAGAACTTCATGTTGTACCACAAAAAGTACAACACATTATGCGCCGTGGCGTATTGACGGTTAATCCTGACACCTATGCTTCAGACGCTGCAGCAATTATGGCCGACAATAAAGTTGGTGCATTACCGGTGGTCGACAAGGATAACAAATTAGTCGGAATAATATCAGCTACAGACATACTCCGGGTTTTTTCAAAAATAGAAAAATCGAGTGAAAAAAGAGAGCAAAGAATAGCGGCAGGTATCAGTCATACATAAAGCCCATTGACGCGATATACCAAAAAAGTCCCGCAATGGGACTTTTTTGTTTTAGCCAGACAAATTGATGCCACATCAAATTTTCCCATATGATGAAGTTACTGTTATAAAGTAAACCCGGTAAAAATTAATCATTATTGAATACATCATCTTCCCTAGCAAAAGCGCAAACAGAACCCCGTGAGCATTTATTTCTTTCTTCATCAACTACGACGCTCTAGTGAAATATGCGAATAATTTCCTCAGTAGTTCTTGGCAATGTAGCATGTCAAGATTTAATATAAAGACCAAGACCCGTGCAGAATAAATTGGATATCCATGATGAGTAACCTGCTTAAACTTTTTCAAGATTCTTCTTCCTTACAAGGCAGCAACGCCAGTTACGTTGAAAACTTATATGAACGGTTTTTGGAAGATCCTGAATCTGTTGAGCCTAGCTGGCAAAAAGAATTCAATGCCATTCACCATGGAGCCGCTTATGAGACTCCTCACAGCCCTGTTGTAGAACGCTTCGCACAACTTGCTGTTAAATCTCAAGGAAGGCTGGCTCAATTACAGGGCTTTACCGAAGAAAGTGTAAAAAAACAGGCCGCTGTTTCCCGGCTTATTAACCATTACCGGGTTCGCGGGCATCAAATCGCCAACAATAATCCGTTAGGGAAAACCTCACCCCCACCTCCCGATATGGATCCAGCCTATTACGGCCTTTCTGAGCCGGATATGGACACCCTATTTGATACGGGCGCACTTTACGGAAGTGTTGATCGATTGCCTTTACGTGAGATTATTGCCAATTTGAAAGACATTTACTGCGGCAGTATTGGCTCTGAATTCATGCACATAGTCGATACCCATATCAGGCGATGGGTAATAAACCGTCTGGAAAACTCTAAAGCCAATTTAATACTGGGACCTGAAAAAAAACACTGGCTATTAAAATTACTGACAGGGGCAGAAGGCATAGAATGTCATTTGCACAATAGATTTGTCGGTCAAAAACGTTTTTCTCTTGAAGGTGGTGAATCCCTGATTCCAATCCTGGATGAATTAATTCAAGGTTCCGGAGATAAAGGCGTTAAAGAAATTGTCATCGGTATGGCGCATCGAGGCCGCCTGAATGTACTGGTCAATATTTTAGGAAAAAGCCCTGCCAGTTTATTTGACGAATTTGCGGGAACGTCTATGCCATCACCTGGAGTCAGTTCGGGTGACGTAAAATATCACATGGGTTTTTCCTCTGATGTTGCCACGCCTGGTGGCCCTGTGCATTTAACGCTGGCATTTAACCCATCGCATTTGGAGATTATCAATCCGGTTGTTGAGGGTTCAGTGAAAGCTCGTCAAGACCGTGCCGGAAAAGACGGCATAAGCACGGTTATTCCGGTTTTAATCCACGGGGATGCAGCTTTTTCTGGACAAGGTATCGTTATGGAAACCCTCAACATGTCGCAAACCCGCGCTTTTTCCACAGGCGGAACAGTACATATCGTCATCAACAATCAAATTGGCTTTACCACCAGCAACCCGATGGATGCGCGATCTACTTTGTATTGCACGGATGTTGCCAGCATGATCCAGGCACCGGTTTTTCATGTCAACGGCGATGATCCGGAAGCAGTTATCTTTGTAACAAAACTCGCTCTCGATTACCGAATGACTTTCAATAAAGATGTCGTTATAGATCTTATTTGCTATCGCCGTCTTGGGCACAACGAAGCCGACGAACCGGCTACCACCCAACCCCTCATGTATAAAACAATCCGCAAACACAAAACCACGCGGACGCTTTATGCACAAAAACTCATTCACGAAAGGATAATTAGTGCCGAACAATCTGCAATAATGGAACAGGATTACCTGAAATTGCTTGAAGCGGGCCAAGTTGTCTCAAGGCCCGTATTGGAAAATTCCAGTTATTCATACACCAATCAATGGAATCAGTACCACAATACAAGCTGGAACATGTTCTGTAATACAGCCATATCAATGGATCAGCTTCGCTTTTGTAATGACAGAATGCAGCGACTACCCGCGGGTTTCGAACTGCATCCCAGAGTTGCCAAAGTTATGGATAATCGCCGTAAAATGGCGGCTGGTGCCATGCCCTTGGACTGGGGATTTGCTGAAAACCTGGCTTATGCCAGCCTCCTTCTAGAAAAATTTCATGTTCGTCTAACAGGTCAAGACGTAGGGCGCGGTACATTTGTTCACCGCCATGCGGTATTACACAACCAAATCAATAATAAAACTTACACACCACTTAAACATCTGGACAATGATCAAGGTAGTGCACAGATTTTTGATTCCCTCTTGTCCGAGGCTGGTGTATTAGGTTTCGAATACGGATACAGCACCACGATGCCTAATACCCTGGTCATTTGGGAGGCGCAATTTGGCGATTTTGCCAATGGTGCCCAAGTGGTTATCGACCAGTTTATCAGCTCCGGCGAAACCAAATGGGGACGATTGTGCGGGCTGGTCATGTTGTTACCGCATGGTTTCGAAGGCCAAGGTCCTGAACATTCATCTGCCAGACTGGAACGCTATCTGCAACTTTGTGCTGAACATAATATCCAGGTTTGTACACCAACCACACCGGCACAAATATTCCATTTATTACGTCGCCAATTAATACGTCCGTATCGAAAGCCACTTATAGTCATGAGTCCTAAAAGCCTGCTGCGACATAAACTTGCGGTATCCACACTGGAAGATATGACAAACGGACAATTCCTGCCTGTCATTGGCGAGCAGGATGATATTAATCCCAAAAAAGTGACCCGCTTTATTTTATGCGCTGGTAAAGTTTATTACGATCTAGTGGAAGCGCGTCGCCATGATAACCTTAAGCATGTCGCTATCACACGTATTGAACAACTTTATCCCTTTCCAGATGAATTATTTAAAGTGGAAATAGCAAAATATCCCAATTTGAAAGATTTCATCTGGTGTCAGGAAGAACCAAAAAATCAAGGCGCCTGGTATCAATCCAAACATCATTTTGCCGACAATCTGCAAGCCCATATCAGCGTAACTTATGCCGGACGCGAAGCATCGGCAGCGCCAGCTGTCGGCAAGTTCCACGTTCATATAGAACAACAAAAAGCTGTTGTTCAATCAGCCTTATACGGCAAACCTTCAGGAAAATAACATGAGCATTGAAGTCCTAGTTCCCAATTTACCCGAATCTGTTTCTGACGCAACACTAATCACCTGGCATAAACAAGCTGGTGATTTCGTCAATAAGAATGAAAACCTTGTTGATCTTGAAACGGACAAAGTAGTACTTGAAGTCACCGCTCCTGAGTCGGGCGTACTCGGTCAAATACTTAAGGAAAACGGAGCTATCGTTACTGGCGGTGAAATTCTGGCTTTGTTGGAACCTGAAACTGCTCAAGATCCCCAAACTACCGAAAGTAAAACAATATCTCCTAAAACACCTGAACACAACGAAGAAGATATCCCGTTAAGTCCTTCAGTTCGTCGATTGATCCATGAGAATACCCTGGACCCCTCGACTATAAAGGGTACTGGAAAAAGCGGCCGGCTCACTAAAACTGATGTGCTGGATCATCTTAGCAAACAAACACCGGCAGTATCCTTAAAGACAGAAAATGCATCCATAGAGAGGCAAAATATTGCATCACTGCAAATCAAGCCGGAAACAGCAAAACCAGTCGACTTGACAACGATCGCATCAAATCTGCGGCCTGAACAACGTGTTCCGATGACCCGCTTAAGAGCAAAAGTTGCCGAACGTCTGTTACAAGCTCAACAAAACGCAGCCATGTTGACAACCTTCAACGAAGTCAATATGCAAAATGTTATTGATCTTCGAAACCAATACAAAGCCAGATTCGAACAAAAACACGCTGTCAAACTAGGCTTTATGTCGTTTTTTGTCAAAGCCTCAATTGAGGCATTAAAACGTTTCCCTGCAATCAATGCCTCCATTGATGGTAACGATATTATCTATCATGGCTATTATGATTTGGGCATTGCCGTCAGTACCCCGCGAGGCCTGATTGTGCCGGTATTGCATGATGCCGATCAACTAGATTTTGCCGGCATTGAAAAATGCATTGCCGATTTCGGAGAAAAAGCAAGAGCAGGCACATTAACCTATGACGACTTAAAGGGTGGTACCTTTACCATTACCAACGGAGGCGTATTCGGTTCAATGCTGTCCACCCCCATACTTAACCCGCCTCAGTGCGCTATTTTAGGTATGCACGCCATCAAGGAACGAGCTGTTGTAGAAAATGGCCAAATTGTTATAAGACCGATTATGTATCTTGCTCTTTCTTATGATCACCGTCTGGTTGATGGCCGCGAAGCAGTACAATTTTTAGTCACCATCAAAGAATGCCTGGAAGCTCCCGCTCATCTTCTGCTTAACATTTAATACCATGCCAAAAAAGCAAACACATTACGATGTCATCGTCATCGGTGCAGGCCCAGCTGGTTTTGCCAGCGCTATTCGCTGTGCACAGCTCGGATTAAAAACCGCCTGCATTGATAATTGGCGCAATAAAAAAGGTCAGAGTCGATTAGGTGGTTCTCACCTCAATACCGGCGGTGTTGCCTCCATGACCTTGCTGGAGTCCGCAAAAATCTATCATCAGTTGACCCACGGGATTGCAGAACACGGCATTTATGCTGAAGCGATTTCAATCGATTTACCGCTAATGATTCAGCGAAAAGATAAAATTATTGATGAAATCGCCCACAAAATGGCTGATTTATTCGTGCATCACAAAATAGACCACATTCAGGCAAAGGGCCGATTACTGAATACGCGGCAAGTGGAAATTACTACCGTGGATAGCCAGACACATTCTATACTTGACGCTGAGCATATTATTCTAGCCACTGGTTCAAACCCCATCAAATTACCGTGCGCCCCGATAGACAATGAATTTATTATTGATCCCATTGCCGCATTAAATCTTGACACGGTACCCAAAAAATTGGCCATTATCGGCGCAGGTGTAGTAGGCCTTGAATTGGCGAGCATCTGGAATCGACTCGGTGCTGAAACCATATTGCTGGAAGCGCAAGAAAACTTTTTATCCTTACTCGACCAACAAATTTCGGGTGAGGCTTATCGCGTTTACCAGCAACAGGGACTTGATTTACGTTTGGGTGCCCGGGTCATTTCTGCAAAAAAAGGCAACATAAAAGTCACCGTAGACTATCAGGATCAGGAAGGCACTCACACCCTGCGCGTTGATAAACTTATCGTTGCCTGTGGACGAAAACCCAATACCGGAGACTTGGCAGCACCTGAAGCAGATTTATTGCTGGATGAAAACGGCTATGTTCATGTGGATGATAACTGCCGCACCAACCTGCCCGGCGTTTATGCCATTGGTGACTTGACCCTGCTTGGACCTATGCTGGCACATAAGGGCATAGAGGAAGGCGTATTTGTTGCCGAACTCATTGCCGGACTCCATAATCCTATCAACTACGACAACCTCCCCAGCGTTATTTATACCGAACCTGAAATTGCCTGGGT
>NQJG01000054.1:0-6582 GCA_002256465.1 Methylococcaceae bacterium NSP1-1
TTTGTATAAAAGGGTAAAACGGTGTCTCAGCTTTATATTGGTACTAGCGGCTGGAGCTATCAGCATTGGAAAGATTGTTTTTATACTGGCATCGCGCAAAAAAACTGGTTGAAATTCTACGCAACCCGTTTTTCTACCGTAGAAATCAACAGCACATTCTATCGCTTGCAAACTCCGGATACTTTCAGCCGGTGGTTTGATGAAACGCCGTCAACGTTTAGATTTGCATTAAAAGCCCATCATTACCTGACTCATAACAAAAAATTACTCGATCCGGATGCTTCAGTATTGATTGAGAAAAATCATGCCTTAGCCCTGCAAGAAAAAATCACAGCGGTGTTATGGCAGTTACCTGCAACATTACATAAAGACCTAATCAGACTAAACGTATTTTTACAAGCTTTGCAGCAGTGGCCTGAAGTGCGTCACATCGTGGAATTTAGACACCACTCCTGGTTTGACGATGAAACTGCGGATTGCCTGGAAAAAGCAGGTATCGCCAATTGTGTATCCGATGCCAATGATTGGCCACTATGGGAACTCATTACCACAGATCTCGTTTATATTCGCTTACACGGACATACACGAACCTACGCCTCGTCTTACACTTCTCCTGAACTGGCACAGTGGGCTGAACGCATAACTCACTGGCTGAAGCAGTGCAAACAAGTGCATGTCTATTTTGATAATGATGCCGAATGCGCGGCGCCTTTAAATGCGTTGAAACTGAAAACCCTGATTCAGGATGAGTAAAAACAGATTTTTAGATAATGGAAAAGAAATGTGCTTTCTTAAGCAAGTTAACATCAACCATCGCCAAGCTGAGAGGATGTCCAGATAATTATAAGGTCTCTACAGGGATCCGAAACGGTGGTCACAAGAAGAGAAAAAACAATTTGCTAAACATGTTCAAGACGAAACCCTTCTGGATTTATCTCCTCGTCTTTCTGGTTTGGGCTACGATGACGTCGGTCACAACGGGACTGGTATTTAAGCTTGTCCTGCATGAAGCTGAAGTGGCCTTTAATCAGAGGGTCGTGCAATTGCACGAAAGTATCGAGCTCATCGCCCGGGATAACGAGTCAATTTTGGAAGGTTTTACAGCATTTCTGAGCGCCATTGAATATGTCGATAGAGAAAGCACATCCCGTTACGCGCGACAAATCCTTGCCCGCTACCCTCATGTTTATGCGCTCGAAGTCGCACTTATTGTGAAACGGAATGATTTAGCGGAATTTATCGCAAATCAAAAACGATCTTGGTTTCCCCAGTTCAAAGTGAAAGAGTTCAGTTACATGACTGACCGCCACGCTGGGCAATCTGTTAAGAAAAAGCCAATATACACCCCGATTATTTTCATTGAATCGATCTCGTCCAACACCAAGAAATTAATCGGCATAGACCTGGACTCGGCACCCTTTCTACGGGAAGCCCTCAATCAATCGAAAAAATTACAGTCCTCCGTTGCTACCGTACCGTTCAAACTCGTCGAAGGGAGTTGGGGGTATGTATTATTTCACCCTGTTCCCGATCCTCCGAAAGGAGTTCATTCCAAGCGCAAACAAGCGGTGGCGCTGTTAGAAGTCAATGCGGAAGCGATCCATAAAAAGATAGCCTTCTTGGTGGAAGATCTTGAGTTTCGTCTTTATTACGCGAGCTATTCGAGCGATGATCCGGAAGGTTTGTTGTTGCATATTGCAGCACCCGCGCCGAACAAATTAGAGGCGAAGCTATTTCCCAAACTAACCGCCGAAGGGCAACTGAATAGTCGAGGTCAGCCGTTCGCGTTCAGTGTGGACAAACAGCTGGGCTGGTCTGATCTTGACGTACCGCTTGTGATCGCAACAGGCTGTACCTCACTCTTGTTCCTAGCTCTCTTGCTTGTGTTCCTGAAAATTTATTTACGCCGGGAAGAACAAAGGGAAAAATCGGCAAATCACTTGCTCCATATGGCAACGCACGATGCATTGACGGGACTCCCCAACAGAACTCTTCTGGCGGATAGATTCAGTCAGGCCTGTTCCAGAACACAGCGTCGTGACATAACATTTTCGATTATGTTTCTCGATCTGAATGGATTCAAAAAAGTGAACGACACCTATGGTCACGAGGTCGGCGATCAACTGCTCAAGACCATAAGTGGTTTACTAAAAGAATGCATCAGGAATGAAGATACCTTGAGCAGAATCAGCGGCGATGAGTTCGTGATCTTACTGGAAGATACGACTTATTTGAATGCGAAAATGATCGCGCAGAAAATTCAAGCCAAGTTGACGCGGTCGTTACATATCCAAGACATTGAACTGAACATTGGTATCAGCATAGGAATTGCGGTTTATCCCGATGATGGTACGGAGATGGGTGAATTGTTCAGGAAAGCAGATGCAAGAATGTACAAAGCAAAAGAGCAAAGCAAAGGCGTATTGATGGAACGTAGATAGGTCTGTTTTCCGCTCTAAAGCAACAATAATTTATTCCAGCATTGAGCTTTTGAGTTTTTTATTTGCTGAACTTTTGAGTTTTTTATGCATTTTTTTATTGGCATCTTGTGATAATTGAGCTGCACGATTCGCTGCATCTTCAGCGGCGGCAGCTCTAGTTTGTGCGTTGGCTGCATTAGCTGATGCTTGTTTAACAGAAGTATCCAAGCCATTAACTTGCGACTGCAAACGTTCAAGATCTGAAGTAGTTGCGCAAGCCGCAACGAGACTTAAGGTTAAAGCAACCATTGATAACTTTATTACAATTTTCATATTATTTTTCGCTTGCTTGTTGTTTATCTTTGTTTTACTGGTTAAGTTTTACTTTCAGCATTTTATTTACCTCGGCAGGATTGGCTTTGCCCTGCATCTCTTTCATGACCTGCCCGACAAAGAAGGCGAACACTTTATCTTTACCGCTGCGATATTGCTCAACCTGGCCGGGGTTAGCGGCAATGATTTTGTCGATAATCGCTTCGATGGCACCGGTGTCAGTGATTTGCTTCAAGCCTTTTTCGGCAATAATTTCATCGGCTGTCGCGGTGCTTTGCCACATTTCTTCAAACACTTGCTTGGCGATTTTGCCGGAAATGGTGTTATCACTAATACGGGCCAATAAACCCGCCAGGCGCTCATCACTAACTGGCGAGTCGGTAATTTCCAGGCCGGCTTTATTCAGTGCCGCGGAAAGATCGCCGGTTATCCAGTTGGCACAGAGCCTGGCTTCACAGCCCGATGCTTTAAGCACAGCTTCGAAATAATCGGCCAACTGGCAAGAGTACGTAAGAATAGCCGCATTCTCTTCATCCAGTGCATATTGATCCTTAAAACGGTGCTTTTTAGCCTGCGGTAATTCAGGCAGTTGTGCTTTTACCACCGCCTTGAATTCTTCGCTAATAAAAACAGGTAACAAATCGGGATCTGGGAAGTAGCGGTAATCATTGGCCTCTTCCTTGCTGCGCATGGAGCGCGTTTCATCTTTTACCGAATCATACAAACGGGTTTCCTGGACGACTTTACCGCCGTTTTCTATCAGCTCAATCTGGCGCTCGATTTCATGATTAATCGCTTTCTCGACGAACTTGAACGAGTTGATGTTTTTAATTTCCGCGCGCGTGCCAAATTCCTTTTGGCCTTTTGGACGCACCGAGACATTGGCATCACAACGGAATGAGCCTTCCTGCATGTTGCCGTCACAAATATCCAGATATCGCACCAGTTCATGCAGCTTTCTCATGTAAGCGACGGCCTCTTTCGCCGAACGCATATCCGGCTCGGAGACAATTTCCAGCAACGGGGTACCGGCGCGGTTTAAATCAATCCCGGTCAAGCCATGAAAATCCTCATGCAGAGACTTACCGGCGTCTTCTTCGAGATGGGCGCGGGTGATACCTATGCGTTTGCTTACACCATCGACTTCAATATCCAGATGGCCATTGCCGACAATCGGCAATTCAAACTGGCTGATTTGATATCCTTTGGGTAAATCCGGGTAAAAATAATTTTTTCTGGCAAAAACGGAATAAGGGGCAATTTCCGCTTCAATTGCCATTCCAAATATGACTGCTTTGTGCACGGCTTCTTCGTTTAATACCGGCAAAACGCCGGGCAAGCCCAAATCAACGGCGCAGGCCTGGGTATTGGGTTCTGCACCATAAGCGGTAGCCGCGCCGGAAAAAATTTTTGATTGGGTGGCCAGTTGTGTGTGAATTTCCAGGCCGATCACTGTTTCCCATTCCATTACTATCTCCTTACTCAAAACCTTTCGGGGTGTGTTGATGCCAATCTGTAACCTGTTGATACTGATGAGCAATATTTAACAATCTGTCTTCTGCAAAATAATTGCCGATAATTTGCAAGCCTACCGGCATACCCGCTACAAATCCCGCTGGAATTGACATGGCAGGGACTCCTGCAAGGTTGATGGCGATGGTGTAAATATCAGATAAATACATTTCAATCGGATTGCCGATTTTTTCACCGATACCAAAAGCGGTAGTCGGTGTTACAGGCCCCATAATCACATCAACTTCCCCTAAAGCGTTTTTGAAGTCTTCACTGATCAAACGGCGGACTTTTTGTGCCTTTATATAATAAGCGTCGTAATAACCAGCAGATAGAGCATAAGTGCCCATGAGAATACGGCGTTTAACTTCTTTGCCAAAACCTTCGCCACGAGAGCGGGTATAGAGATCTGTTAAATCAACCGGGTTTTCACAGCGATAGCCGTAACGCACACCATCGAAACGAGACAAGTTGGCAGAGCATTCAGCGGGCGCGATGACATAATAAGCAGGAATGGCCAACTTAAGATTAGGCATGGAGATTTCCTTGATTTCCGCTCCTAATTTGCTGTATTCATTGATGGCTATTTCAAGGGTTGACGCCACCTCGCTGTTTAAACCTTCGCCAAAAAATTCTTTAGGCAAGCCGATTTTTAAGCCCGCAAGGGAATTATTCAGTCCGGCACGATAATCGGGTACAGGACAATCAACACTGGTTGAGTCTTTTTCATCAAATCCGGCCATGGTTTGCAACATAACTGCTGCTTCTTCAGCGCTATGAGTCATGGGACCGCCCTGGTCCAGACTTGAAGCATAGGCAATCATGCCATAGCGGGATACTCGTCCGTATGTGGGTTTTAATCCGGTAATGCCGCACAAAGCCGCAGGTTGGCGTATAGAACCTCCGGTATCAGTGCCCGTAGCACAGACAGCCAAACGCGCAGCTACAGCCGCCGCTGAACCGCCGGATGAGCCGCCGGGAACCGTATTGGTATTCCAGGGATTTTTAACGACTCCGTAATAACTGGTTTCATTGGATGAACCCATGGCAAACTCATCCATGTTAAGTTTACCCAGCATCACTGCACCAGCCTGGTTAAGTTTTTCTACAACGGTGGCATTATAGGGCGCAGTAAAATTATCGAGCATTTTAGAGCCGCAGGTGGTTTTAACATCCAGGGTACAAAAAATGTCTTTTTGGGCAATGGGTATGCCGGTCAACAGTTCAGCTTTACCGTTAGACAATCGGATATCTGCTGCTTTCGCATTCTCCAAAGCGATCTCTTCGGTGACGGTGATATAGGCATTCAGGTGTTGGTGTTGCATGATACGATTCAAAAACGCCTGAGTCAGTTCTACGCTGGAAAACTCACCTGAACGCAATCCTTGAACCAATTCTAACAATGTTTTAGTGTGCATTAGTTTGCGTTACCTTTACTCAATTACTTTCGGAACCAGATAAAGTCCCGCTTCGACTTGTGGCGCAATAGCCTGAAATTTTTCGCGATTATTTTGCTCTGTAACCACATCTGGCCTTAACCGTTGCGCCTGATCCATTGGATGAGCCATCGGCTCGACATTATCGGTATTCAACTCACTCATCCGGGTCATCAAATCCAGCATGCCTGACAAATCTTTCGCATAAGATTCAACATCTTGTTTGTCAATTCCCAAGCGCGCCAAATGCGCAATTTTGTTCACATCATCTGCCGTTAACGACATTTTTGGTCTCCCTATTAAAATCAATTATTGATGTTATTAACGTCCACGAAAAGCACGAAAAAGTCGATTAGGGTGCGCGATGCGCCCCCTCCAGAACTCGTACTTTGTACCTTTCGCCTTGTACCTTGTATCATTGCTGCGTATTTTACTACAAAAATCATACTTATATCTTGCCCAAATACCCGCTTGATTGATAAAGTAGCGCTATTTTTATTCCTTAAAGGAAACAGGTAAAAATGTTCAAAAGAATTCGCGGTCTTTTCTCCAACGATCTCTCGATAGACCTGGGAACCGCTAATACATTGATATACATTCCAGGACAAGGAATTGTGCTTAATGAACCATCCGTTGTTGCCATCAAAGAGGACAAAATACGTGGCTCCAAAACCATCGCTGCAGTCGGTGCTGACGCAAAACAAATGCTGGGGCGTACTCCAGGCAATATCACTGCAATCCGCCCACTGAAAGACGGCGTAATCGCCGATTTTGCAATTACTGAGCGGATGTTGCGTTTTTTTATCGAAAAAGTTCACAAGAAAAACCGCTGGCTACGTCCTAGCCCGCGTATTTTAATCTGTGTGCCTTGTGGATCAACG
>NQJG01000054.1:6597-10328 GCA_002256465.1 Methylococcaceae bacterium NSP1-1
GGCGGGCGCGCGTGAGGTTTATTTAATTGAAGAACCGATGTCTGCTGCAATAGGTGCCGGTTTACCCGTCGACGAGGCCTGTGGCTCGATGGTCCTGGATATTGGCGGCGGCACCTCTGAAGTCGCCATCATATCAATAAACGGTATTGTCTATTCAAACTCTGTTCGTATTGGCGGTGATCGATTTGACGAGGCCATCATCAATTATGTTCGTAGAAATTACGGCACCTTAATTGGTGAAGCAACTGCCGAAAGAATAAAGCTGGAAATCGGTACGGCTTATCCCGGTAACGAAGTCAGGGAAATAGAAGTTAAAGGCCGTAATCTGGCGGAAGGCATACCGCGCAGTTTTTCACTTAATAGCAATGAAATCCTGGAAGCCTTGCAAGAACCACTATCCGGTATTGTCGGTGCCGTAAAAGTGGCATTGGAACAAACCCCGCCCGAGCTGGGCTCAGATGTTGCCAACCGAGGTATCTATTTAACGGGTGGCGGAGCTTTATTGAAAGATATTGATCGTCTTATTTCTGAAGAAACAGGCCTGCCGGTGCATATCGCTGATGATCCGCTCACTTGTGTCGCCAGGGGTGGCGGTATGGTTCTGGAAATGCTGGATAAAAAAGGAATCTCAACCTTTTCATTAGAGTAATTACGACCCTCATTTAAAATCGTTTATTCCGGCTGTGACTTAGGTGTACCTTACCCGAGTTACAGCACTTTTAACTGATACGAGGCATCCGCTATAAAACTTTTATTTGCCACCGGCCCATCAATCAATACCCGCCTACTGGTAGCAGTCATTGCTTCAACTGCTTTACTTGCAACTGAATACAGAAGTCCGCGATTGGACTCACTACGCACTACATTATCGTTTTTTGTCGATCCCTTAAAATATCTGGTCGATTTGCCCACTGTTCTGGTTGGGCAGGCCGCCGATTCCGTTAGCTCATACAGAACATTAAAAAAGGAAAACGAAAGATTGCGTGAAGAACAACTTATTCACCAAACTAAGCTACTTAAATTAGCTGCGCTGGAAAAAGAAAATATTCGTTTGCGTGCGTTATTGGAAAACTCTTTTAAACTCGGCGAACAGGTATTGGTTGCCGAATTACTATCAATTAATACGGAACCTTATGAACATATCGTTGTAGTCAACAAAGGTACTCGTTTTGGCGTACATCCTCAACAACCGGTATTGGATGCAAATGGCGTTGTTGGGCAGGTTTTTCGAGCGTTACCGCTCACCTCCGAAATCATGTTAATTACCGACCCGAATCATGCTATACCCGTTCAGGTCAATCGCAATGGTTTATTAACTATTGCCGTTGGTAGCGGTCAACTGAACAGGCTTGTATTACCCTATTTACCCAGCAATGCAGATATTCGCCCAGGTGACTTACTGATAACGTCAGGTTTAGGCGGCACTTTTCCGCAAGGTTATCCTGTGGCTGTCGTAGATGAATTTACTTCGCAACCAAACAAGGCTTTCGCTACTATAACTGCCACCCCAAAAGCTTTATTAGACCGTAATAGAGAGTTAATGATTGTCTGGAGCGACTCGGCGCCGGTACCATTCATTTCAAAGCCAACAGTAAATGAAGCGGAGGACAAGACACATGCAGATAAATAACTATGTTGGTTTTTTTCGGATTATATTAACCCTGGCATTAGCAATGTGTTTAAGAATCGCGCCCTGGCCAGTCGCTTTAACTGTATTTAATCCTGACTGGGTGCTTTTAACGCTTATCTACTGGTCGCTTGCCGTACCGGATCGTGTAGGCATTTTTCACGCCTGGACATTTGGTTTGCTCACCGATGTATTGACTGGCAGATTACTCGGTCAATATGCCTTGGCTTATTCATTAGTAATTTATATTTGTCTAAAACTGCACAAACGTTTGCGTCAATTTCCTATAATCCAACAGGGACTGTTTATTTTTTTCTGTTTACTGCTGTCGCAACTACTACTTTTTTTAATAAAAAACATTCAGCATCCCGGGCAACTTCACGCCTCTTTTTGGCTGCCCGTTTTTACCGGCACGATATGCTGGCCTTTGGTCTATACGGTATTGCGTTTTATCCGTTTATCACGACGCATTAGTTAGAACACGCTGTAACACATGTCCCGCATCTATTCTGTTAAAGACGATACAGTAGAGAACCGCCTGTTTCTCAATCGCATCGTTGCAGCTTTCATTATCATTATTTTATTAACGTCGGGCCTGATTGTTCGGCTCATTTACCTGCAAATTGTTGGTCACGAACATTATTCCTCGCTGGCAAAAGATAACAGCATCAAAATCGTTCCCTTGGTCCCTACCCGGGGTATGATCTATGATCGGCACGGCAAAGTTTTAGCCGAAAATACGCCGTCATATAGTTTGGAACTTATCCCGGAACAAATCAGCAACATGGATAGCACCTTGCTGCGGTTACAAAAACTGCTCAATATACCTGATGAAAAAATTGAGCAATTTCAGAAATTACGTAAACGTCAAAAACGATTCGTCAGCACGCCGTTGCTATTTAGTATGAACGATGAAGAACTCGCAAAGTTTGCCGTTGCCAGACCTTATTTCCCTGGCGTCGATATTCATACACAGTTGGTTCGACATTACCCTTACAATGATTTAGCCGCCCATGTCATTGGCTATGTGGGTCGTATTAACGAGGCAGAACTTAAAGAATTGCCTATAGCCGAATATAGAGGCTCAACTCATATTGGGAAACTGGGTATAGAGAGCTCATATGAGAATGAACTGCATGGTAAAACCGGTTATGCAGAAATAGAAACCAATGTACAGGCTCGACTCCTTAATACCCTAAACGAAGTCAATCCGGACCCGGGTGCAAATCTTTATTTAACCCTGGATATTGATTTGCAAAAAACGGCTTATGATGCGTTGGGTACCTTCAACGGCGCAGTTGTTGCTATTGATATTAAAACCGGTGGTGTATTGGTTTTCGTCAGTCGTCCGGGATTCGATCCAAATCCTTTTGTGGTCGGCATAGCCAATGACGCTTATCAGGCATTGCAATCATCGGAAAATCAACCACTTTATAATCGCGCACTGCGTGGATTATATCCTCCCGGCTCTACAATCAAGCCGTTTATTGCCCTGGCGGGACTTGAATACGATGCGATTAACCCACAGCAAACCCTCTTATGCCCCGGCTATTATCAAATACCCGGAGTGAGTCACAGATATAGAGACTGGAAAAAAGGTGGACATGGTTCAGTTAGCTTAAACAGAGCCATTACCGAATCTTGCGACGTCTATTTTTATCGCCTGGCGGCGACACTGGGTATAGATCATATGCACAGTTTTTTACAGAAATTTGGCTTTGGCGAAAAGTCCGGCATTGACCTGGTTGGAGAAAAAGCAGGATTACTGCCCTCACGTGAATGGAAACGCGATCAAAAAAATCAGGCATGGTACCCTGGGGAAACGCTCATCACAGGCATCGGACAGGGCTATCACCAGGTTACACCCTTACAGCTCGCCAGAGCCACGGCAACGTTGGCGAATAAAGGGAAAGTTGTCACACCCTTTCTGGTAGATAAAATTGTCAGTCCACATGACACCCGTCCAGGTCCTGAAATTCATAAAGACACCATTCCACTTAAACAGAATAATATTAATACTGTTATCGAAGGGATGATAAATGTTGTTCATAGCGCACGCGGAACCGCCAAAGGCATTAGCAAAGATATCAGTTATCAAATTGCT
>NQJG01000263.1 GCA_002256465.1 Methylococcaceae bacterium NSP1-1
GAAGACGAACTATGAATTATTCTCTTCGGCAATTATTGTTAGTCAGCCTGCTTTCCGCATCCATGCTGATATGGGGAATTGCAGCCTATGTAAATTATAAGGTAACGCGTGATGAAGTCGCTAATCTGTTTGATGCGGAATTGGCTCAATCGGCAAAAGTGCTTAATGCCTTTGTAGAAAGCTTGCTTCGTGAAGGTTCTTTGTCTGGGCATTGGAGCCAGGAGCAGGAAAAGGCCAATGAGCTGTTACACACTTACAATTTAAATCGTAAGTTCACAAGTAAAAGTGCTTTTCAGCTGTGGCCTGAGGATGCTGGCTTATTATTTCGTTCAGAAAACGAACCTGCATTTTCAGTACATGGCTTCTATCAAACCAATATTGATGACCAGTTATGGCCCATATTTGATGGCCTGTTACAAGCGAATGCTTTGGGTTATAAATACGAAAGAAAAACTGCTTTTCAGCCATTTTCTTCTTCAGATCACGGTTTCAGCGAAACCAATATCGATAATCATGTCTGGCATGTTTTCAGTATTACCAATTCAACGGGGGAATATATTATCCATGTCGGCCAGAAAGAAGAAATCCGGACTGAATTAACGGATGAAATATCATCTCAATTGGTTACCCAATTCCTTATCGGCTTACCTTTTTTAGGTGTAGTCATCTGGTTTATTGTGGGCCTGTCGTTAAAGCCCATCAATAGATTGGAAAAAGCGCTCTCTAAACGCGAAGCCAGCTTCCTTAAGCCGCTATCTACCAAAAAGCTCCCCAATGAAATAGTGCCGGTTGTTAATGAAATTAATAATCTTTTTGTCCAGCTTGAACGAGCTTTTGAGCATGAGCGCCGCTTCACTGCGGATGCTTCACATGAATTAAGAACACCTTTAGCCGGATTGTTGACACAAGCCCATGTCGCCTTAAGAACAACCGATGAAGAGGTACGCAAACAGGCGCTTTCCCGCATTAAACAGGCCGTTAACAGAATGACTTATATGGTGCAGCAATTACTCACCTTCTCGCGCATTGAATCCAATACAGAGTTTTTAACCAAACAAAATACAATGGTGAGTCGTGAGGTTGTGCATGTTATCGCCGAACTGGAACCGGAGGCACATAAGAAACAGATTATTATGGAGTTTGTTGAGGATAATGCCGTACCGGTTATTGTTAATGGGCCGTTGGTTGCAATTTTGATTCGTAATATTATTGATAACGCGATCAAATATACCCCAGCCAAAGGCAATGTATTGATAACTGTGGCGGGTCAAGAGAAATATCTACAACTTTGTGTTGAAGATTCAGGCCCGGGCATACCTCCAGATCAATATGAAAAATCCCTGGAACGCTTTCATCGCTGTGTTGAAACGGCGAATACGGCAAAGGGCACGGGGCTGGGATTTTCCATCGTGCAACGAATTGCCGCTATTCATAATGCCGATCTGATTTTAGGCGTGTCTCAATTTGGCGGGCTGAAAGTGACAGTATTATTTCCTTTACCTATAAGGCCGGTTGATAAATCGTGGCAGAAGAAATTAAGTTTTTTTCATCTCAGAAAGAAGTAATTGAGTTGCGCATTATTCTTGAATGCCTGATCCGTCCCTAATCAGGCATTGTCATTAATGAAATGTAATATAGTTATTTCGCTTGTTCTGGAGCTGTTTGCTCTTTTAATGCTTCATGTTTCTTTTGCCATTTCTCATGGCGTTGTTTTTTGATGTCCTCCATTTTTGTCATTTGTTCTTTGGTAAGAACTTCCTGCAAACGTTTCTGAGTTTCTTCATGGATGATTTTGAACTTTTCTTCCTGTTCCTTGAATATGGCTTCCACTTTGGGTTTTTGCTCCGGAGTTAAATCCAGACTCTTGGTCAGGCGTTCAACTCGGTTGGCATGATGACCTTCAAAACCGCCATTATCACCAGGAAATGCGGCGACAGTTAATGGAAGCGCTAAAGCCAGTGCAAGGGTTATGATTTTCTTGTTCATGTTTGATCTCTCATTGATTAGGGTTATAGAACAGTAATCTCCTGTTCTTGATGCTTACTATAACGATGAAAAGCGCAAACAATTTGAAGAAAATGTGCAAATAATGTGAAAACTTTAATCTGCCGCCCTGTCCTCTGGATCATAACGATAACCGGCGCCGTACACCGAATGAATCAGCTCCTGTCCGGGCAACAGTCCGGCCAGTTTTTTTCTCAGTTTTTTGATGTGGCTGTCGATAGTACGGTCCGAAACGATACGTTGATCCTGATAAATCAGATCCATCAGTTTGGATCGGGAAAAGATACGGCCCGGTTGCTGATACAATGCCTGCAGCAGTTGGAATTCAACCGCTGTTAATTCAATTTCATGGCCTTCAGCTAACACACGGAAACTGTGTTCATCCAGTTTTAAAGTTAGCGCTTGATGATCTGCAAATTGAGGCTGCAATCGACGCAATACCGCTTTGACGCGTGCGACCATTTCGCGCGGACTAAAAGGTTTACAAATATAATCGTCGGCGCGATCGATTTCCTCGATGCGGGCAGTGATCATGATAATCGGCGTCGTACTAAAGCTCCGGATTTCACGGCAAATACTCAGGCCATCGCGGCCCGGCAACATTAAATCCAGTAATATGAGATCCGGATGGTGCTCTTTTACCCACGGAATGACAGCGTCTCCATCGGCTAACGAGTCGGTGGCAAAACCGGCATTTTGTAAATAATCCGCTTCCAGTTTGGCCAGTTTTTCTTCGTCTTCGACGATCAGAATACGGGTTGCCTTAAGATTAATCATGATTGCACCGGTAGTTCTATGTGAATGCCAAGTCCGCCTAAAGCTGAGGGATGCGCCTTGATTAAACCGTTATGCGCTGCAATGATATTACTGCAAATTGCCAGCCCGAGTCCCGCCCCACCGTGATTTCTGTTGCGCGAGCTTTCTACCCGGTAAAACCGCTCGAAAAGTTTGGTCAGTTCCTGTTCGGGTACGCCAGGAGCGCTGTCGGAGAAATCAATCAGCAAGGTATTACCTTTTTTGGATATTGACCAATATTATCATAATTCCGGCCCTGAAAAAATGCGTACAGCTCATAGTAAAAAAATTTTTTCATCACCTGACCCCTATATATAT
>NQJG01000264.1 GCA_002256465.1 Methylococcaceae bacterium NSP1-1
TGGACGGCAAGGTACGAAACGCGGATATCGGCCTGCTCTATGACCCGGCTCGACCGGGCGAGGTGGATCTGTGCGAGCGCTGGAAGACAGAACTCAAGGTTTGCGCACCCAGTCTAAGGGTCCGTCGCAATTACCCCTATGCTGGTAAAGACGATGGTTTGACCGCTTGGTTTCGCCGGCGGCTGTCGCCCGGTGCCTATGTGGGCATTGAGCTGGAGATCAACCAGAAGCATGTTATCAGACCAGGCGGACATTGGGCTGAACTACGCAAGATAATCATTGAAACGCTGAGCACGGCGCTTGCCGGCCACTGTGCAGGAATTTCCAAATAGTCGATCCAGACCACAGCAACCCAACCCGCCAGAATCAGCCCCAGGCTAGGCTGGCAGTCAACAGGAGCACACCATGAAGATCCACATAGGCTACGAACTGATTTACGACTGCCCGCAGCCAACCCCAATGATTCTTACCTTGAGCGTGCATTACACGCGCATCTCCGACATGATCATTCCAGACCACCTGATCACCGACCCGCCCGTTCCGCTCACTGCCTATCGCGACAATTATGGCAATTGGTGCAGCCGTATTGTCGCTCCCAAGGGTCTGCTCAAGTTGTCCGCCAATGGCATCGTGAGGGATAGTGGCCAACCGGATTTGGTCGTCCCGCAAGCGAGACAAACGCCAGTGGAATCTCTGCCGGACGAGACCCTGTTGTTTCTGTTGGGGAGCCGATATTGCGAGACTGATCGCCTGTCCGAGATTGCCTGGCAACTGTTCGATAAGTCGCCGACCGGATGGGCGCGTGTCCAGGCGATCTGTGATTATGTCAACCGGCATATCTCATTTGGCTATGAACATGCACGCAGTACCAAGACGGCCTGGGATGCTTTCCAGGAGAAAACCGGCGTTTGCCGGGATTACGCGCACCTTGCGATCGCTTTTTGTCGCTGCATGAATATTCCTGCACGCTATTGCACAGGTTACCTGGGCGACATCGGCATGCCGCCGCCTTATGGTGCGATGGATTTCGCCGGTTGGTTCGAAGCCTATCTTGATGGCTATTGGTACACCTTCGACGCCCGCAATAATATCCCGCGCATCGGACGTGTGTTAATCGCCCGTGGCCGCGATGCTGCCGATGTCGCCATCAGCAGTACCTTCGGTCCCAATACTTTGAAGAGTTTCAAGGTTTGGACCGAGGAGGTAAACGAGATAGGAACCGGCTGAAGTGTCGCAGGGCGGATGATTCGCACGAAGTTTTAATCACGGGTCGAACGGACGATCCCGATACCACGCTGCTGATTCGATTACCCATAGCTATGATAGGATGCCGAATTGATTTATTCGCTTTGACTTATATTCCATGCAAAAAAATACCCCTTACATTCTTTTTCTGACCTTTGTTTTGTTAGTCACAGTATCTTTTTTCTTATTGATTAAGGATTTTTTATTAGCCTGTTTTTGGGCCATCATTCTGGCGGTAGTTTTTGATCCGGTTTATCAGCGGTTTAGGCAATATTTTAAAAATTCGGAAATACTGGCGTTGTTTTTGACCATGATGATGATTATTCTGGTTTTTGTTATCCCTTTGTTAACCTTAACCTTGATGATAACCGAGGAAAGTACAAACTATTATTTAAAAATTCAAGGTGGGGAAATAAATCCCCAAGTCTATTTTCAAAAGACTCTTAAGCTTCTTTTGCCGAAGTTCAATAAACTTTCACATATGCAGGCATTAACCGTTGAGCAGATAAGTACCTCAGCTGGGAATGCCTTTGCAGAAGCAGTGAAATATATCGCCCAACAAGTCCCCGCCTTGACCCAGAACCTGTTAAATCTTATCGTTCAATTTGCCTTGACTTTCTATATTTTGTTTTTTCTATTGCGGGATGGTCAGCAATTGATAAGAAAACTTATCTCTCTGATTCCAATAGGTGACGGGATCGAAACAGAATTATTTGAGCGTTTCACCAGCGTAGCCAGAGCGACTGTTAAAGGCGGTTTAATCGTCGCTATTATTCAGGGCAGTATCGGGGGATTTTTATTTTGGTTAGTAGGCATTCCCGCCGCTTTTTTATGGGGTATGTTAATGATACTTTTATCTTTATTACCTATAGGCAGCACACTGATTTGGGGTCCCACTGCGGTAATTCTATTTTTACAAGGTCAAACGTTAAACGCAGTG
>NQJG01000055.1 GCA_002256465.1 Methylococcaceae bacterium NSP1-1
ATAATAACCAACTCCACCTTGCGCCAAATTCAACGCGGCGTTTCTAATCCTTTTGGATGATACGCCTTCAACTCTTATGTCAATTGCCCTGCCTTGCATGTGAAAACTATGTTTTGCAACCCCATGGCTATGTTTGTGTAACTGGGCATTGGTAAACGGAGAACGATAACCGGAAATAATATGAAAGGGTTTATTAAGACCAAGTGTTTGCTTCAGATCAAACAACTGATCCAGTAAGGCGGTATCGATGGGGTGAATATCATCAGTACGGAAGTCGCGAAGCAAATAATTGATTTCTTGCAGTGCGTCTTTAATATAATTGCCGCGTTCAAAATAGGTTAACTTTAATTTTTCGCCGGTATGCGTATGTTCGAAGGAGAGCGTTTTGTATCCAGGACCATGAATAGCTTGTGTATGCACATGGTCGTGTCCGTACCGGCCCTCATGCCGAACGGCCGCTGTTTCAACCCCGCATCCGCTCAATGCCAGCACAGACCCATAAGCCAGCGTCTTTAGAAACTTGCGTCTTGATGCGACAGTAATTTCTTCGTCAATCTTCATGTTTTTTAATGGTTGCTCGTTCAAAGTTTTAACTCATATAATGCTTTTTTTATGAATGGTTCAATGCCTTTATATACATCATAAATTGTATTAGTTCAAGCCTGATATGACATTTACTAGTTTTTTAGAAGTATCTGTCAGGTTAAATTCAGCCTAGAAACTATTTTTTTCCGACCATTTTTCCATCGATTAATATGCCCATGGTGATCCTTAGATACAACTGGGAAACGTGGAATGGAAGGTGAAAATCAGCCAATCACGATGACTGGTGTACCATTTTTGATAGTGTCGTAAAACCATAGTGACGATTCTATCGATATTCTGACGCAACCGTGCGACACATTGTAGGCCGGAACTGACGGCGAACCATGAATTGCGTATCCGTCAATAAAATACAACGGGTTATATAGCTTGCCAAGATCACTTTCGCGCCAACCGGAAATTCTCCTTTGAATGCGAAACTTACCTTGCGGCGTGCGGGCCACACCACAAACCTGTTTCCCCGATTTTTTCGATATTTCGCAATACTTGCGATTCGAACCCGTTGACACCGCGATAACGCGATCGAGTCCTTGCTCATCGAAAAAAAGTAACACCTGACGCGTAAGATCTATCTCGATGCGAGGCAAACCCAACTCGGGATGAAGCCCTTCAGGAAGCATTGCCACGTGCAAGGCTTTCTGTGTTTCCAGATTGTATGTACCGGTGCGCTTCAACCGGGCGTACTTCTGAAACGCCACGACACCCTGCCACGTCTGTTGGTCGTAAAAACCGTCGATAACACCCACGTCGTAACGAAGTTCCGTAAGCCGTTTCTCCAGCGCCAGCACCGCCTCGCCTCGTGAGCCGACTTTAAGAATCTTGGACGGGAAAAACGGACCCGAATCAAGTGGCGTTGGCGTAGCGACTATTGAAATTGCTGACGGCGTGGTTCTACTCTTGGAGAGGTCTGTCGTGGACGGTGATGGCAACGTATCCACATGCGCCGAAGTTTGTTGTTTAGAAGCATTGGCCTTATCAACTGAGACCATTTTGACGACCTTTGATTTTGTCAAATCTGAATAGAATCCTTGTACAGACTTTAGTGCAAGTGTAAGGCTACTACACCCGGTCAGCAAAGCGAGGACTATCAATGCGAATAATGCTTTCATGGTGGTTTGTTTGTAGTGAACTATCGTGCAATGGAACAAAAATGGCATTTATCGCTTCGATGTAAAGCCATTTCACAAAATACTACCACTGGTGTTTTGTAGTTTAAGTTTTTTCTAGGACTATAGTTAAGTTCCGCTAATACTTTTGAGCATCATCTTGGGTTACATAATCCAACGGTTGATTCCTAGAACCAGTTTATGATCTTCCTGCCACCTTTCGTCCAAATAGTATTCGAATAACAAAATAGCTTGCTTAGATCATTTATTCAATTTATTTACGCTTAATATTATTTTTTTGAAAAGAGAAATTATGTGAAAAAAATGAATCAATCAATTAAGCGGATTTGGCTTTTGCCTGTAATTGCATTTGTATGCATCGGTCCTCGCCGTGATTAAGATAGTCATTGACTGTTTGAAAAAAAAGAATAAATTAACTCATCAGAACCATAAACCAAGCATATCTACTTGTAAATCGACAACCCGGGATAAACACATTATGCCATTACGTGACCTTGAAACCTGGATGTGGGCGGAAGCTTGCGAGATATTGGATCGAGCAGACCGCCTGCATCGACAGTTCTTTAGACCGGATATTATGAATGCCAGACGACCCACATGGGAACCGCCGGTCGATGTTTATGAAACCAGCTATGAATTCAAAATCATGATCGCATTGCCCGGTGTTGCACCGGAGCATTTGCGTGTAATGCTGGAAGAAAACCATTTGATTATTGACGGACAGCGTCATCTCCCGGCGGGCGCTGAGTCGCATATTCGACGCCTGGAAATTCCCTATGGACGCTTTGAACGGCGTATTGAACTGCCCAAAGGCCATTTCGAAATCGGCACACGAGAATTTGTGAATGGCTGTTTATTAATTTCACTACGAAAAATATAAGGGCTTCTTATGCAAATCAAGGACCTGAAAAACAGACTTCTGGGATCAACGAAAGACACGAAAGAGCCCTCTTCAGAGCTAAAGCAGGAGGCTCCATTGCAATCCACAGCTATTCCGGATGATGCACTGATTATTGTGCCCATGCGTGGTACTGTGCTTTTCCCGCAAAATGTTTCACCGTTGGTGATAGGCCGCAAGCCCTCTATTGCCGCCGTGCAACAGGCGGTACGTTCCGAGAAACCGATCGGATTGCTCATGCAGTTGCGTGACACCGACCAAGAGCCCGGCCCGGAAGACCTCCACACGATCGGTACTGTGGCGGAAATTTTACGTTATCTAACCGCACCTGACGGCACTCATCATATCGTTTGCCAGGGTGTACAACGCTTTCGTGTGCTGGAGTTTTTACAAGGTTATCCGTTTCAAGTCGCCCGTTGCGAACGTTACGAAGAGCCTGAAGTGAGCTCCAAGGATGTTGAAGCGCGACTGATAACACTCAAACAAAAAGCGCTGGAAGTGTTGGCGGAGACACGACAGGCACCTGATGAGCTGGTTAATGCCGTTCAATCAATCACCTCACCGACAATGCTGGCTGATTTAATTGCCAGTTACCTGATTACAAAACCTGAAGAGAAACAAGAAGTGCTGTCCTTATTTAATATACTGGAACGTATTGACAAGCTTCTGGAGTTACTCAATTACAGGATCGAGGTATTAAAGCTTTCCAACAAGATTAACGAACAAACCCAGGAAACCATGGGACAGCGGCAGCGCGAATTCGTTTTGCGGGAGCAAATGAAGGCTATCCAGAAGGAATTGGGCGAAGCTGAAGGAAATGCGGCCGAAATTGAAGAAATCAGCAATGCTATTAGTGCAGCCAAGATGCCTGAAGAGGTGGAAAAACAGGCGCGCAAGGAGCTCGGCCGCTTGCAGCACATGCCGGATGCCAGCGGTGAATATTCGATGATTCGCACTTACCTTGATTGGCTGACGGAACTGCCCTGGTCCGTTGCCAGTGCAGGCATTATTGATATTGCAAAAGCCAGGGAAATCCTTAATGAAGACCATTACGGTCTGGATAAAATCAAGCAGCGCATTTTGGAGTTTCTTGCGATTCGCAAGCTGAATCCGAATGGCAAGAGCCCTATTCTTTGCTTTGTCGGACCACCCGGAGTCGGAAAAACCTCATTAGGACGCAGCATAGCCCGCGCAACAGGGCGTGAATTCATACGTACCAGCCTGGGCGGTACGCACGACGAAGCCGAAATCCGTGGTCACAGGCGCACTTATATTGGCGCATTGCCGGGCAACATTATTCAATCCATTCGCAAGGCCGGCACCAATAATCCGGTATTTATGCTGGATGAAATGGACAAGCTCGGTTCAGGATTTCATGGTGATCCCTCTTCAGCCCTGCTGGAAGTATTGGATCCGGAACAGAATTCAACCTTTCGCGATAATTATCTGGCTGTCCCGTTTGATCTGAGCCATGTCATGTTCATCGGAACTGCCAATGTACTGGACAGTATTCCCATACCGTTACGTGATCGTATGGAAGTGATCGAGTTATCCGGCTATACCCTGGACGAAAAGGCACAGATCGCAAGACGTTATTTGGTAAGCAGACAATTGGAAACGAACGGACTCACAACGGAACAATGTACCATCACCGACCGGGCCATAGAAACCATCATACAGGACTATACCCGTGAAGCCGGCTGCAGAAATCTTGAGCGTGAAATCGGTTCAGTATTTCGTCATGTAGCCATGCGTATTGCCGAGGGTATCGTCGTTAATGAGCAAATCGACAGTGAACAACTTCCAGGCATTCTGGGGCCAAAAAAGTTTGAAAGCGAGATCGCCATGCGAACCAGCGTTCCGGGTGTTGCTACAGGGCTTGCATGGACGCCGGTCGGTGGTGATATTCTTTTTATTGAAGCTACACGTCTGCCCGGTAACGGCAAGCTGATCCTAACCGGTCAGTTGGGCGAAGTTATGAAAGAAAGCGCCCAGGCCGCATTAAGTCTGGTAAAATCGCGCGCCCATGAGCTGGGATTAAACCAGGAGCTATTCGAAAAAAACGACATCCATATACATGTGCCTGCAGGCGCGATACCTAAAGATGGACCCAGCGCCGGCGTTGCGATGTTTACAGCCTTATATTCCGCTTTTTCTGAGCGGATTGTGCAAAGTGATGTTGCTATGACTGGAGAAATCAGCCTGCGCGGATTGGTATTGCCGGTCGGCGGCATTAAAGAGAAAGTCATTGCTGCTGCCAGAGCAGGGATAAAAACTGTCATGCTGCCCAAACGTAACCAAAGAGACTTTGAAGAAATACCCGAAGCTGTAAGAAATCATCTTCAGTTTATCTGGCTGGAAAAGGTAGATGACGTGTTAACATTTGCCTTGGAAAAGTGATCTAAAATACCCGCAAAAAATTTTAGGCTGATTTAATTTTAAACCTTGCCCTTTGGCAAAGGCTTTCCAGTGTATATGTTTGATCGAATCACCCGGTTGATAATCCTTCAATTCATGAAAGTCATCAATTCCCTTTCGGCTAAAACCTTTCTGGGCTTGTACTGAATTCGTTTTCGGAAAATGATGATAGGATGTCAGAAATTATTGTCATCCGGCTTTAGTATAGAGCAAGATGCAATTTTTAAGAGCGAGTCCATTATAAAAAAAAGAGCAATAATATTATGAAAGAATATGAAGAAGTCCGTAGCCATTTAGTCGCCATGCTGGAAGAGCTGAATCTTCGACTGGCCAGGATCACTGATAATGTCAGACATTCGGAGGTGCCTTTAGAAAAGGACTTTGCGGAAATGGCGACACAAAATGTGAATAATGAAGTTATGGATTATTTAGGTAATTCAGCCAGAGCAGAAATAGAAATGATTAATCAGGCTATTGCCAGAATAGACAATGGCCAATACGGTATTTGCCAGGTTTGCGATGAGCCAATCAGCAAGGAACGTTTAGAAGCCGTGCCTTATTCTAATATGTGTATTAAGTGTGCCAGTAAAGCGGAACGATAAGAGGGCTCAGAGCGAACGGATATCATATCCATTAATAGTCATCCAGATTCTCCGGCTCTTCGATAACCGGATTGGATAGTATGCCTATGCCTTCAATTTCTATTCTGGCGGTTTGTCCGGGTTTCATATAACCCCGTGGCTGCATTTTTACACCCACACCGCTCGGCGTACCCGTAGTAATAACATCACCAGGTTCCAGTGTCATTGCTTGTGATAAATAAGCAATCATGTCATAGCAATTAAAAATCATTCGCCTGGTATTGCCATTCT
>NQJG01000265.1 GCA_002256465.1 Methylococcaceae bacterium NSP1-1
GCCAGTGTTGATATAATCAGCAAAGGATATAGCGCCCAGGTCGGCGCAAGTAAATAGAAAGGATTTTCTATTGCTTCCGGATGGCCGATTAACAGCGCCCCCTGCCCGAAATAGTTGAGAAGCAACGCCGGAAACACAAAACTGAACCAGGCGTAACGGATCGGCTTCAGGCCGAAGTGTCCCATATCGGCGTACAGCGCTTCGGCGCCGGTGATCGCCAGCACGATCGCGCCCATAATCAAAAATCCATGCCAGCCTAACTCAAACAGTATATGCGCTGCGTAATATGGGTTAATCGCCATTAATACGCCCGGTTCATGGATGATATTAATCACGCCCAAGACCGCAAGCAATCCAAACCAGAAGCACATGATTGGCGAAAAGATTTTGCCTACCTTGCCGGTGCCTTTCGCTTGCAGAATGAACAGACCACCCAACACTGTGATGGTAATCGGCAACACATAATGGGCCAATGGCGGAGCGATAATTCGCAAGCCCTCGACCGCGCTAAGTACGGATATAGCTGGAGTAATAATGCTATCGCCGAAAAATAGTGACGCGCCCAATAAGCCGATAGTGACAATGAATACCATTTTTTCAGGATTATCTTTGGAACCCTGCAACGCAAGAGCCATCAACGCGATAATGCCGCCTTCGCCCTTGTTATCGGCACGCATAATAAAAACAGCGTATTTGATGGTTACAACCATTGTTATTGCCCAAAAAATCAGCGACAAAACACCAAGCACATGGATTTTATCTATCGTCAAGCCGCCGTGAAATACTTCCTTCATAGCGTATAAGGGGCTGGTACCGATATCGCCAAACACTACACCTATGGCACCGAGCGCCAGACCGGCCAGTTTTTCTTTGGATTGGTTTTGTGAATTTGAGGACATTATCCTAATTAGTCTGACATTAATACACGTTTAAAAAAATTGTATGGCATGATTCCCGCCCAATGTCGAATATTTAATGAATGGAGGGCGTTACAAAAACTGGCTACCGATGGATCGTTAAACTCATCTCAACTCGAAGTCTGTTCTGATACAACTTCGTTCGCTTCGCCCATTCTAAGGGAAGTTTAAACAAAGCTGTATAAAAATTGTAAAAAAGATGGCCGTTCGCAGTAATAGCCTTGGGCTGTTATATGACTGAATGAGGAATATTGGCGTTTCAATCTATACCGCTTTAAATTTGCCTCCCATTAACTCTTCGGCATTGAAATCATCGACAGTAATAGCTGCCAATCTGGCCTGTTCAGCCGTTATACACAATCCGGCCTCATCCTGAGTGATGATACCTTTGGTTAATGCTTCTGCGAGCATTTTAATATGGTCGCCTTTGGGTAACTGCTTTTGCTTTTGAGCGAGGCGAATTTTGGCTTCAACTGGCGCGGCTGCCAATACGGCTTTAAAGGCGACTTCAATTCTGCCGGTTGCATCGTCGGTTTTGCTATTGATGTAAATGCCATGGGTTAAGCGATCACGCACAAGCGTATCGGAAAGCAATAGTGATGCAGTTTTGTGAATCAGTAAGTCTCGTGGTGGTGAGTAGGGTTTTCCGATGGGGAAAATAAGGCTACGTAAAATCCACGCAAGCGGGCGCAACGGCAATTTCCAGAAAACTGCACGTAATGATTGCTGAGCCCGGTAAATGCTTTGCTGGCAAGCCCAATTTAATAAAGGCGCTTCATCTTTGGGACACCCCTGATCCTGGTAATGTTTAAGTACACAGGAGCACAGGTACAGGTTGCTTAAGACATCGGCAAAAAGGCCTGAGAGTCTTTCTTTTCTCTTAAGTGTGCCGCCCAAAGTTAATAAGGCGAAATCGGCAAACAAGGCAAAACCGATGCTTAACCGGGCAATTTGCCGGTAATAACTCCTGGTATCCCGGTTGCCAGGGACATTTTTAAAGCGGGCATTAGTTAGTCCCAACCAGAAACAGGCTGCCATGTTGTGTATGAAAAAGCCGATATGCTGAAATAGCACTTTATCAAATTGCCGTAGATCATTTTGCTGCAATGCCGCCATTTCTTTTTGAATATAAGGATGGCAGCGGATTGCGCCCTGACCGAAGATCATCATGGTGCGGGTTAAAATATTCGCGCCTTCAACGGTAATGCTGACCGGAACTACCTGATATAAACGTCCCAGATAATTTCTGGGCCCCAGGGAAATTACAGCCGGTTTTTCACCGTTATCCAAAGCTGCATTCGTCACTTTACGCGCGGCATCGAGTATATAGGTTTCACCTGCCATGCGTGCCAGCGGCTCCTCTATGCCTTCGAATTCACCAATGGGTAGATTGAATTGTTTACGTATACGCGCATAAGCGCCGGTATTGCGGCAGGTGAATTTTGCCGCACCAACACTGAGTGCAGGCAGTGAAACAGCTCTGCCGGTGGCGAGGCATTGCATGAGCATTTTCCAGCCGTTACCGACCTGTTCGATGCCGCCAATGATCCAGTCCATGGGAATAAACACATCCTTACCCCAGTTAGGGCCGTTTTGAAATGCCGAATCCAGCGGGTTGTGTCGTTTTCCTATGGAGACGCCGGGCGTATTTGTGGGTATTAGCGCGACGGTAATGCCGATATTTTCCTTGTCACCGATAAGATGATCAGGA
>NQJG01000056.1 GCA_002256465.1 Methylococcaceae bacterium NSP1-1
TATCCATGATCATATCGACAAGGTAATACGTAGCAAGTGGGAAAATCCTGGCCGGTTGTGCACCATCAAAGTCAGTGTTGATTGTATTGATGACACCGATTTTATTTCCCATTTGATTCATGCCAGTCATCAGGGCGTTTTGGTTCAGTGTATTGTCGATTGGCGCAAAATGACCCTCACCAACAGTCAGAATTATGCTCGGTTAAAGCGCGCCAGACTTGAGCTGATAGGCGTATTTTGCACGCCCCAGCATCATCTGATTGAAGTTGAACCGGACATGCATACCAAATTTGTTATTTTTAACGATGAGGACTGCATACTGGGTTCATTTAATATCACCTTCGATCGCTGGTGGGCTAATTGGGAATCCGGAATGACCTTTCATTCCAAAGGCGTATGCCGTCTGCTTGATAATATATCATTCTGGCCGAAATTCATCATGCCAGACGCTCGATCAAGCTTTGTTTATTTTTGATGGGCGATTTGTTGGGAGATCATCATGATAGTGTGGTCGATGCCTTGATACACGCCCAGGACAGAGGGGTTTATGTCCATATTCTTTTTAATGGGCATTTGGCCAGACAGGGGCGAATTGGTGTAGAGCGGTCTATGCATGATGAACTCAATCGCCCGTTGTTGCCGGCAGTGCAACGACTAAAAAATGCCGGTATTCCAGTTGGATTGGTGTATGGGCAGGACGATCACCCTGTCCCTTATTCACCCATTCATTCCAAATATTGTATCGATGATTCGATTGTCATTGAAGGCAGTTTTAACTGGTACAACACGTCTGTTTTTTCTCATGATTTACTCGTAGTGGTTAATAATCACCAAGTGGCGCAACCCTACCTCTATGAGTTTGATGAAATACAGCGATCATTCAGAGTCTATTATTAATTGAGGTAGGCGTTTTATAATAGGAATGCGTCTGGTTTTCTGACCAACTTTCGTGCCTTTCATGGGCGGTGCGTAACATCAATTACACAGTTTGCTGAATAATCATTGTTGGTTGATCTCTCTTGTCTATGTAAATAATCCTGTAATAATTACCGTGTTATAAAGGGCGATGTTTATTAGGGGGCATTTATGTCAGACGACAATAAAAGCGTTATGGATACAATTAAATATAATTTTGATCCGACTTATGGTTATTCGCTTGATCAATTGTTAGCTGTAAAAACGCCGAAAGAACCGAAAGATTTTGATTGCTTTTGGCAAAAGCGCTATCAAAAGGCGTTAACTGTTGACCCTCAGCCACACATAAAAATCATTAAGGAAGATAGGCTAGGGTGGCGTGTATTTGATATAAGTTATACCTCTACCGATAATTTTCCTATTCGAGGCTGGTTATTGGTGCCGGCTTTTGGTGTGATTAAACGGGGCTTTATTGTCGGTCACGGCTATGGGGGACGTAATGAACCTGATTTTCATTTGCCCTTTAAAAATGCAGCCTTGTTGTTTCCCTGTTTTCGTGGCTTGGCTCTCAGTGCCCAACCGTCGATTTCTTCCGAGCCATATTGGCATGTACTGCATGATATTAACCAGAGGGATCGTTATATCCTGGGTGGCTGTGTTGAAGATGTGTGGTTGGCAGTCAGTACGTTGCTTTCCCTGTTTCCACAAACAGCAGGGCGACTAGGCTATCTGGGTGTTAGTTTTGGTGGTGGTATTGGCGCGTTGGCACTGGCGTGGGAGTCGCGTATTAGCAAGGGACACCTTAATGCGCCCACGTTTGGTCATCAACCCTTACGTTTGAGACTTGCAAGCGATGGAAGCGCACATAGTGTTCAGCAATATTATCGAACTCATAAAAAACAAACACTTAAAGTTTTGCGTTATTACGATGCGGCCCTGGCGGCTAAGCGAATTACCATGCCCATTCATTGTGCCTGCGCAAAATTCGATCCCTGTGTCGCTCCGCCCGGTCAGTTTGCAATATACAATGCATTACCTAAGAAAAAACAGCTATTCATCTTGGATGCCGGGCATCACAACTATCCCAATCAAGTGCGGCAAGAGTTCGACCTAATTAATGAACTTGATGCATTTTTTGCACCACTTAGCGAATAATTATGTTGATATGCACAGGAGGCTTAAATGAACCGTGAATATCACAAGTGGTGGAGCGATCGATTGCAACGCGATATGGAGTTACTGGTGTTTGGTCATGCCGGTGCGAAAGTATTGGTTTTTCCCTCGCGTTTTGGACGGTTTTATGAGTACGAAAAATTGGGCATAGTAGAATCTTTAAAGTACAAAATTGAACAAGGCTGGCTACAACTTTATTGTATCGACAGCATTGATACTGAAAGCTTTTACTGTGGATGGGCGCATCCCTCCGGACGTATTCAGCGCCATATAGACTATGAAGAATACATTCTGAACGAAGTGTTACCCTTTATGCAAAGCAGGAATCCGCATGAATGTGTGATTTCTCATGGTTTAAGTCTTGGCGCATTTCATGCCGCCAATCTTGTTTTTCGCTATCCCCATTTTTTTAAAAAGCTGGTTGCTTTCTCGGGCCGTTATGATCTGACGCTAAATGTAGAGTTTTTTAACGATCTTTTCGATGGTTTTTATAATGAAAATATTTATTTTCATACCCCCAACCATTTTTTGCCTAATCTGGAATGTTCCTGGCGTTTAAGCAAGCTAAGGGAAATGGATATTTCCATTGTTATTGGCAAAGAAGATCCATTTTTGCAGAATAATGAACAGTTAAGTTCAATTTTGTCGCAAAAAGGCATTAATCATCAGTTATTGGTTTGGGATGATAGGGCGCATAGCGGTTATTATTGGCGACGCATGGCAGCGCTTTATATCTAAGCGGCTTTTTCTGGATTTCTGATAATAGTATTTTCCAATAGCTGAAAAAAGTTTTATAATATGCGGTTCTATGGAGCATATCGCTCCTCCTTGCTTTACCTTCTTTTTAAGACAGAGAGGGAAGGCTTAACCGAAAGGAAAAATAATGCGACATTATGAAATTGTCTTTTTAGTCCATCCTGACCAAAGTGCTCAGGTTCCAGCGATGATTGAACGTTATAAGTCAACCATCGAAGCTGCATCAGGCACCATTCACCGTTTGGAAGACTGGGGTCGTAGACATCTGGCTTATCCTATTAAAAAAATTCATAAAGCACATTATGTGCTGATGAATGTTGAGTGTGATCAGCCTACATTGGAAGAACTGGAAAGTGGCTTCCGTTTTAATGATGCAATTTTGCGCAGCATGACTTTATTGCAAAAAGCGGCCATCACTCAACCTTCTGCTATTGCCACAGCAACAGCAGAAGAAAATAAAGCAGCTGAATCCAGAGCTAAAGATGCTGCGGCCAGAGAAGCGGTTGTAGTGCCTGCAACAGGCGATCTCGACGACGACATTGACCTTGACGACGTTGATTTCGATGCAGACGAAATCATCCCTGAATAACGCTTTTAACTTATTGGATTTAAGGAAATTATTATGGCACGTAACATCAGACGCAAAAAATTCTGCCGATTCAGTGCAGAAGGCGGAACACAGATCGATTATAAAGATCTGGATTTATTAAGTGATTATATTACTGAAACCGGCAAAATTGTTCCTAGCCGGATCACAGGAACCAGCGCCAAGTATCAAAGACAGTTATGTGTTGCAATTAAACGCGCCCGTTTTATTGCATTGCTACCGTTCTGCGACGCACATAAATAATAGACTGGAGGGGCAGTGAATTTTTTAGCGGCATATATAATGCGAGGCAGAATGCAGGCTATGATAGTGGCTTCTTCGCTTGCATTATTGTCACTGATGATGCCCCCGGTAAGTGTTGTAAGTTCAGCCACTGTTGCTCTCGTTACTTTAAGGCGGGGTGCATTCGAAGGTTTATATGTTTTAATCTGTTCCAGTGTGGCAGCAGGGCTATTAGGATTCCTGATATTTGGTAATTACCAGTTTGCATTGCTATATGTAATGGTTCTGTGGTTGCCGATCTGGTTGATTTCAATCGTATTAAGAGAAGGTCGGTATTTATCTCTGGCGATTGAAATTGCGATATTGATTGGCATGTTTGGCGTTGTAGGTTTTTATCTCTATGCAGCAGACCCTGCGGCAATGTGGAAAGCCGTACTTTCGCAAATGATTCCAGCAGACGCACCCGTTGCAGATATTCAACGCACTATAGACATTCTTGCACATTACATGACTGGAGTTATTGCAGCAGGTTCAGTATTTGGCTTGTTGTTTGGACTATTTCTGGGTCGGTGGTGGCAGGCGAATCTCTATAATCCTGGTGGTTTCAGGGAAGAATTTTTGTCATTGGATACTAAACCGAGGCTATCAATAGGTACTGTTGCAGTCGTAGCAATTGCATTGGCAAGCCCTGGAGTGATCTCTGAAATAGCGTGGAATGTCAGCATTTTGCTCTTTGTGTTGTATACAGTGAGCGGAACAGCAGTTTTGCATACAGTATTCTCTGGAATGAAACTGGGTCGCTATATGGTGCCTATGCTCTATATAACCCTGTTTTTGATACCCCATGCAATGCTGCTTGTTGCGCTGGTTGGCTTGAGCGACCCATGGTTGAACTTACGAAAAAAAAAATCGAATCAACACACGCCTGATGGCGTATAAATAATCGGTTAAAATCCGAAAGGCGAGGATTAAAAGATGGAAGTTATTCTTCTTGAAAAGATAGCAAATTTGGGTAACCTGGGCGACAAAGTCACCATTAAATCAGGTTACGGTAGAAACTATCTTGTTCCACAAGGTAAAGCAGTTGCTGCAACAGCCAAGAAAATTGCTGAATTTGAAGCGCGTCGTGCCGAACTTGAAAAAGCAGCCGCTGAAAAGCTAAGTGCTGCTCAAAAGCTGGGTAATGAACTGAGCAAACTTCAAATTGTAATTACTCACAAAGCGGGTGATGAAGGCAGATTGTTTGGTTCAGTAGGTACACATAATATTGCTGAAGCTATTACTGAAGCAGGTATTGCCGTTGAAAAACAGCAAATTCGTTTGCCGCATGGGGCGATTCGTCATATTGGTGAGTTTCCCATCGACATCAATTTACATTCTGATGTTATAGTAACATTGACCATAAAAATTGCTGCTGAAGCATAATTAGTAAAGGCGCAAGATAAAAGCGATAGCTTTTTTATAACCTTGCGCCTTTTAACTATGCGTGTTTTTTATTCCTGCCTTTTTTATCTGTTAATTCCTTTTATACTCTTGCGCCTGCTTTGGCGTGGTATAAAAGCGCCGGCCTATCGATGTCGATGGCGCGAACGTTTTGCATTATATAATATAAAATTTCCTCAGGGCGTTATCTGGTTTCATGCAGTTTCTGTAGGCGAGGCTGAGGCTTTATTTCCCCTTATCCGGAAAATACAAAAGCAACATCCGGATGCAAAGCTATTAATTACCACTACCACACCAACAGGGTCCGCTCGTGTTAAAACGGTGATGCAGGAAACTGTTGCGCATGTCTATTTGCCTTATGACATTCCCGATGCGGTCAATCGGTTTATGCGATGTTTTAAGCCGAAGTTGGCGGTTATCATGGAGACCGAAATCTGGCCAAATCTTTTTGTATACTGTGGAAAAAACGATATTCCTTTATATATTATCAATGCCCGGTTATCGGAAAAATCGTCTCGCGGATACCAAAAAATTCCTTCGCTGGTTCACCCCGCTTTAGCAGCAATAAACCTTATTGCGACACAAACACAAGATGACGCAGAAAGATTTATCGCAATTGGCGCTGATAGTGAAAAAGTCCTTACGTTAGGCAACATAAAGTTTGATGTTGAAATTCCACAAACAACCATTGCACAGGGCTTGCAGATAAAAGCCGATTTGTTTCGCGGTCGTTTTGTATGGTTGATTGCCAGTACCCATAAAGACGAAGAAGCCATATTTCTGGAAATCTATAAAGAAATCAAACAAAAAATTCCCGAATTATTACTGGTCATCGTGCCCAGACATCCAGAGCGTTTTGCAGACGTTAAAAAACAGTGTGAACAGTTTCAGCTAGCTGTTGTCATGCGCACAGCAGGTGACAGGGTTTTCACAGAAACAGATGTTTATCTGGTTGACACGATGGGTGAATTAAAAATGCTGTATGCGGCCTCGGATGTTGCTTTTGTCGGCGGCAGTATGGTGCCAAGGGGAGGGCATAATATTCTGGAGGCAGCCGCAGTAGGTGTTCCAGTGATGTTTGGCCCTTACATGGTTAACTTTAAGGAAATAGCGCGCGGAGTGCTAAGCCATAAAGCCGCCATTCAATGTCAAAATAAAGACGAACTTATCAATTCGATTGTGGCTTTATATGAACAGCCGGTCTATAGAAACGCATTAGCAGAAAAAGGGATGGAGTTTGTCCGTCAGAATCAAGGAGCGATTGCCAGAATTTGCGAAGTGCTTGATCGAGATATTTAATATTGAGTATGGATTACGTTAGGAGCCGTTTACGGATTCGTACGCAACGTTCTGGCGTGCCACGAGAGCAAGAATTTTTTGCTCGTACCGACATTCCGCACCCAACCAGGTAAAAAATAC